>NZ_JBFBAO010000171.1:0-13981 GCF_040682255.1 Micromonospora sp. NPDC051296
CTCGCTCGCCCAGCTCAGGGTCAGCAGGGTGTGCGCCTGACCGACCCGGTCGGCGAGCTCGTCCAGCAGCACCAGAGCGCACTCCAGGTGACCACGGGCCAACTCGAACCGACCGGTTTCGGAGTAGGCGGGGGCGACGTCGCGGTGCGCCTGCGCCCTCGCCGCCCGGTCGCCGTCACGCTCGGCGGCGGCCAGCGCGTGGTTCTGTACGGCGATCAGGTCGTCCCAGTGGCTCCGGCGGCTCAGGAAGGTGGTCAACGCCCACGCCAACTGCCAGACGTGCCGGTCGAAGCCGTGCCGGGCGGCCAGCTCGACCACCCGCAGAAGCACCCCGTGTTCCTCGGCGAACCAGGCCAACGCCTGCGCGTTGTCCGCCGGCTCCTCCGGCTGCACGCCCGCCTGAACCGGCGGCGGCACGACCGGATCCCGCAGCGGGGACAGTCGCCCGTCGGCGGTGCACGCACTGCGCAGATAGTGGTCCACGATCCGGCGCAGGGCGGTGCGGCGTGGCTCCGCGGGCTCCGACTCGACCATCTCCGCCGCGTACGCCCGCAGCAGATCGTGGCAGGTGTACCTGCCCGGCACCCGTTCCACCATCAGCTGCGCCCGGACGAGTTCGCCGAGGATGAGACGCACCTGCCGCTCGGGCAGGGCGGCGAGGCTGGCGGCGGCCCGCACCGAGATGTCCGGCCCGGGATGCAGCCCGAGCAGTAGGAACAACCGCGCCGCCGGCTCGCCGAGCGCCCGGTACGACCAGGAGAAGACCGAGCGCAAGTCAGTGACCGGGTCCCCGCCGCCCGCGAAGCCGTCGAGACTGCCCTGCGACTCGGCCAGTTCCCGGTCCAGCGCGGCGAGCGGGAACCCGGGGTGGGCCGCCGCGCGGGCCGCCACGATCGCCAGCGCCAGCGGCAGCCCGGAACATCGGTCGACGATTCCCTGCACCGGCCTCGGCTCGGCCGCCATCCGGCCGTCGCTCAGCCGGCTCGCCAGCAGCTCGCGGGCCTCGGCGGCGGTGAGCAGGTCGAGGGCGACCGGGCTGGCACCCTCGACCGCCACCAGGCCCGACAGCTGTTGGCGGCTGGTCACCACGACCGCGCATCCGGGTACGCCCGGCAACAGCGGGCGCACCTGCTCGGCGTCGCGGGCGTTGTCGAGCACGATCAGCATTCGCCGGCCGGAGAGCAGGCTGCGGTACAGGCCTACCTGCGCGTCCAGGTCCGTCGGCACCGACCCGGGCGGCACACCGAGCGCGTCGAGGAAACCGCGTAGCGCCACCACCGGTGGCATCGCCTCCGCAGAGGGCTCGAAGCCGCGCAGGTTCACGTACAACTGCCCGTCGGGAAACCGGTCCAGGTTGTCGTGGGCCCACCGCAGCACGAGCCAGGTCTTGCCGATCCCACCCATCCCGCCGACGGCCGAGATGGCGACCCCGCCACCCGGTTCGGCCTGCCGGTCGACGGCGTTGGTCAGGGCGGCCAGTTCCCGGGCCCGGCCGGCGAACATCGCCGGCGGCGCTGGCAGCTGCCGGGGCGGCTGAGCAGCGGCAGGTCCGGCAGCTGCCCGCGGCACGGCCGAGGCGGCGAACTCGCGATCGCCGTGGAGAATCCGCAGATGCAGCTCCTGCAGGTCGGGACCGGGGTCGACGCCCAACACGTCGGCCAGGCGGTGCCGGATCCGCTGATAGTGGTCGAGGGCCTCGGCCTGCCTGCCGGAACGGGACAGCGCCAGCATGAGCTGGCCGGCGAGACGCTCGTCCAACGGCTGTTCGGCAAGACCTCGCGACAACTCGGCCAGCAGCGTCGAATGCTGACCGCTACGTAGGGCGACGTCGGTCCGGTCGCGCTCGGCCGCGAGCCGTCCCTGATGCAAGGCGGTACGAAGGATGTTGAACCAGGGCGTGTCCAGCGGCGCGAACGCCTCACCCCGCCACAGGCTGATCGCCTCGTCGAACTGCCGCAGGGCGTGGTCGTCGTCGCAGGCCCGGCGGGCGCGTGACACCAGCTCGTGGAAACGGTGCAGGTCCACTGCCATCGGGTCGACCGTCAGCAGGTAGCCGCCCCGTTGCCGCACGATGCCGACGTCCTCGGCGCCGCTCAGACACCGTCGCAGTCGCGACAGGTAACTGTAGAGGGAGCCTTGGGCCCGCTGCGGCGGCCGATCCACCCACACCCGCTCAATCAACTGGTCGATGTGCACGACCTTGTTCGCCTCGACCAGCAGCACCGCCAGCACGCATCGCTGTCGTACGTGGCCGAGATCGACCGGATCGCCGTCGATGAGCGCCGCGACGTCGCCCAGCAGCCTGAACTCCACGACCATGAGCCCTCACTGTCCGCCGCTGACGCCCACCACCTGCCACCCATTCTGATCTGTGAATTCAAGATTCCGGCAAGCTTTTGCATAGGGCGGGACGCGGATGCTGACTGCACGGGGCGGGCACGGACACATAGGTCCGCCGCCCCTCAGGACCGTCCGCATCCCTACTCACTGATTGGGATTCTCCGTGCTCAAGCGTGGATTGATCGCCCTGGCCGGCAGCGCCACACTCGTCATCGGACTCATCGCACCGGCTCAGGCCGCCGTCACCGCCAAGTACCCGGGGCAGGTCAAGTGTCCCAAGGGTGACTATCAGCTGTGCATTGACGGCGGCCCCGGCGGATTCACCATCAGCGGCAGGAAGTTCTCCGGCCACGCCAACGCGATCCTGCTCAGGAACGTCAAGAACGTCACGGTCAGCGGGAACGAGTTCAAGAATCTCAGCGGTTCCACCGGATACGCCGCGGTCCACGTGAAGAACTCCTCCGGCATCGTGATCAGGAAGAACGTTTTCGCCAACCTGCGCAACGGCGGGATGATGCACGGGGTCTACCTGGTCAAGACCTCGGGCAGCAGCATCACCGGCAACAAGTTCTCGTCGATCACCGGCGATCCCGTGCGGATCAGGGACGGGAGCAAGAACAACGTGGTGAGCGGGAACACCTTCACCAAGACCGGCCAGTACGCCATGTTCAGCGAGTGGGGCCGGCTGGACAAGAGCGAGGCGTGCGGAAGCGGCAACATCTTCAAGAACAACAAGTACGGAGCCGGCTACTCCGGCAAGACGATCTCGGTGATCAAGTGGGGCGGCCGTGGGGGTGGCAGCACCGGGCTACCCCTCACCTGGGGCAACTGCAAGAAGGCCAGCATCGTCAACAAGGGCGGCAACACCAGGATCTAGGGTCGGCGTGATCGCCCCAACGGGGGCCCTGGAAGCGCCGGCGGGGCACGCGCCCCGCCGGCGCCCAGTTCGTCACCGACCGACGTCAGCCGACGCCGTCGAGCACCGGGATCAGCTGCTCCTCCTCGTACGCCAGATGTGCCTCCAACTCGGCGACGAGCCGGGCGACCTGCCCGCGGACCTGATCGCGGTCGGCGCTCTCGGCGGTGAGGACCTGCCGCAGCTCCCCCACCAGCGCGGCGACCCGCCGGTGTTCCTCGCGTAGCCGGTCCAGCACGGGCGCCAGGTCCGGGCGCTGCGCGCCGAGGCCGGCGAACATGCCCTCGTCCTCCTTGACGTGGTGGCCGTGCAGGTTGCCGCACACGGTCAGGCAGTTCACCCGCAACTGGGCGCCCAGCACCGGACCGGAACGGTCGACCTCGGCGCGGATCAACGCCAGCTCCCGCCGGAACGCGTCGTGGATCAACTTCAATGCCGCGCCGAACGACGACGCGGCGGGCGGCCCGGCCGGCTCGGGGTGGAGCGCCACCACCGGGATCACCCGGGACGTCTTCGCCTGGTACCCGGCCCAGCCGGGGTCGGCCGCCGCGGCGCGGGCGAAGAGGCGGTCACGCTCGGCGCCGGTGAGCACCTCGGCGCGGGCCGGGTAGCTGAAGGCCCCGTCCTCGACGGTGACCTGCGGGTCGGCGACCAGATTGTGGTACCAGTGCGGATGCCGGTCCGCGCCCCCTGCGGAGGCGATCACCAGGATCCGCTCCTGCCCGTCGGGCAGGTACGCCACCGGGGTGGTGTGCGTGGCGCCGGTACGCGCCCCGGTGGTGGTGAGCAGGATCAGGCGGGCACCCTCGAACGGGCCGCCCACCCGGCCGTCGTTGGCCCGGAACTCGTCGATGATCTGCTGGTTGAAGTCGTTCGGCATGCTCTGCTTTCTGCTCCGACAGGAGTCGGCCACGTCGACGACGCCGGTGGCCACGGCGAAGATCGCGCCCGAACACGGCGCGGGGTACGACAGCGCGCGCCTCGAACAGGCGCGGGGATTACGCGATGGGGACGGCGGGCCGCGGGCCCGCTCCCGGCTCACCGGCGGGCCGGGTACCCCGTCCGCTCGTGGCCCATGGCCGACCCGGCAGTCACCTGACCGACCGTAGTCGACCCGACCAACACCGGCAACGCTGCCGGCGGCGCGAGGTTGCCCGGAGCGGACAGCGGTGCGTTGAGTCAGGCGGCGCGGCGCCGGCGGAACGGGAGCCAGGCCCGCCGCGGCGCGGACGACGGCGGGGCAGCGGGCGTCCCCGGTTCGGCGGCGGCATCGCGGTCGGCCCGCCACCGCTGCACGACGGCGTCGGCGTCGACCGGGCGCACCACGACCCGCGGGCCCGTCGGGTTGCGCAGCCAGGCCATCACCTGCGCGTTCAGGTCGGCGACGCAGGCCCGGACGGCCTGCTCGGTCGGCAGGTCGCGGACCTCGTCCGGGAGCCGCTCGATCTGGCGGCGCAGCAGCAGCGGGGTGGGCAGCAGCAGGTCGGTCGGCACCTGCTCGCGTTCCAGGAAGCTCTTGATCCACCAGGATTCGTCGTAGGGCATGCCCCGGCCCGGGATGGGTCTGCACGCGCCGGGCAGGTTGTCGAACTCCCCGCGTTCCTGGGCCGACCGGATCTGCGCCTCGACCGACGCCTCCCACCTCCTGTCCACCTGCTCACCTCCCCGGACTCACCGTAACGCGGGCGGCGTCACCGCAGCGCAGCGTCGCCAGCGTTAGGCTCGGGCGGGACGTGGGACGGGGGTCACGCAATGGTGAGTGCGGCCGGAGTCGTCGGGATCGCGCTGGTCGCCCTGGGACTGGTGCTGACGCCGGGACCGAACATGGTCTACCTGGTGTCGCGGTCGGTGACCCAGGGCCGGCGGGCCGGGTTGATCTCGCTGCTCGGGGTCGCCGCGGGCTTCGCGGTCTATCTGGGCGCCGCGGTGGCCGGCATCGCCACGGTGTTCGTGCTGGTACCGGCGTTGTACACGGCGGTCAAGCTGGCCGGCGCGGCGTACCTGCTGTGGCTGGCGTGGCAGGCGGTACGTCCGGGCGGCCACTCGCCGTTCACTCCGGCGCCGCTGCCGCCGGACCCGCCCCGGCGGCTGTTCACCATGGGGCTGGCCACCAATTTGCTCAATCCGAAGATCGCGATCCTGTACGTCTCGCTGCTGCCGCAGTTCATCGACCCGGCCCGGGGCAACGTGGCGGTGCAGAGCCTGCTGCTGGGCCTGACCCAGATCGCGGTGGCGTTGACGGTGAACGCGTTGATCGTGCTGACCGCCGGGGGGATCGCCGGGTTCCTGAGCCGCCGACCGTTGTGGCTGCGGGTGCAGCGGGTGCTGATGGGCACGGTGCTGGCGACGCTGGCCGTGCGGATCGCGGCCGACCGCTCCCGGGCCGCCGTCGCCACCCCCTGACCGGGTTCGCCGGCCGGCGCCCGTCGCTCAGCCGGTGCGCTCGCGGAGCACGGCAACGCCGCCGGGTGGCAGGGTGACCGCCTCGTCGATCCGGACGCCCGTTAGCAGTTCCGCGCCCCGCGCCGGTACGCGCCGGTCCCGGTCGGTGTGGTTGAACAGGAACAGCCAGCTCACGCCGTCGCCTCGGCGGCGTACCGCCTCGATGCCGGCGGGCGCGTCCGGGTGGACGGGGGTGGCGCCGGCGGCCTGAGCGGCCCGGTCGAGCAGCCGGCGGTAGGTGTCGTCGTCGGGTCGGGTGGAGACGTACCAGGCGGTGCCGGCACCGCTGCGGTGTCGGGTGACCGCGGGTCGCCCGTCGAGCAGCCCGCCGGCGTACGAGGTGACCACGTCCGCTCCGGCCAGGTGCAGTGTCTCGGCCCAGATCCGTCCGGTCCCGCCGTCGGCGAGCCGGACGTGGTCGCCGTCGGCGAGCGGGTGGAACTCCTCCGCCCGGACGCCGAGCACGTCGCGCAGCGCGCCCGGGTAGCCGCCGAGCCGTACCCGGGCGTGCTCGTCGGCGGCCCCGCTGAGGTAGGTGGCCAGCAGGTGGCCGCCGCGCTGGACGTGCTCGCGTACCCAGCCGGTGGTGGCGTCGCTGACCAGGTAGAGGGCGGGCAGCACGAGCAGCCGGTACCCGTCGAGGGGGTCGCCGGGCACGACGACGTCACAGCCGTACCCGGCGTGCCACAGGGCGCGGTGGGCGGCGGCGACCTCGTCGTGGTGGTCCAGTCGGGTCGACGGTAGGCCGGGGTGGCGCAGCGCCCAGCCGCTGGCGGCGTCGACCGCGAGGGCGACGGACGCCTCGACGGTGCCCCGGATCTCGGTGAGCCGCTCCAACGCCGCGCCGAGGTCGACCGCTTCGCGGAACACCCGGCTGTCCGGGCCGGCGTGCGGCACCAGAGCGGAGTGGAAGCGCTCGGCGCCGCCGGCGGGTGCCCGCCACTGGAAGAACATCGCGCCGTGCGAGCCGCGGGCGACGTGGGCGAGGCTGTGCCGGAGCATCCGCCCCGGTTCCTTGGTGTGCATCCGCCCGGTGGTGTGGATCTGGTTGGGGGCGCTCTCCGTCAGCAGCCACGTCGGTGCCGGGTCGGGCCGGGCGGGCGCGCCACGATCCGGGGCGGCCGGCGGGTCGCCCGCCGCCGTGGCGGTGGCGTGTCGGCGGGCGGCCGCGTGCCGGGCCCAGCCGCGGGCCAGGTCGCCGACCAGGGCGGTCTGTTCCTCCGCGCCGACGTCGACCGCCGAGGGGTAGTGGTCGACGGCCACCAGGTCGACCTCGCCGGCCCAGCGGGCGTGGTCGACCGGCACCCAGTCGCCGAGGACGTAGTTGGTGGTGACCGGGATCGCCGGGTTCGCCGCGCGGAGCAGGTCGCGTTGCTCGGCGTACGCGGCGAGCAGGGTGTCCGACCAGAACCGGCGGAAGTCGAGGAGTTGGCCGGGGTTGGCCAGGTACTGGGTGGCCCGGGGGGTGCTGATCTGAGCCCAGTCGGAGTAGTGCTGGCTCCAGAAGCTGGTGGTCCAGGCGTCGTTGAGGGTGGCCAGGTCGCCGTGGCGGTCGGCCAGCCAGCGCCGGTACGCCCGGGCGGTGTGCTCGCAGTGGCAGGTGGTGCCGTACTCGTTGTGCACGTGCCACAGCGCGAGGGCCGGGTGGTGGGCGTACCGGTCGGCGAGGGCGCCGGCGATGCGTAGGGCGGCCTCCCGGTAGGCCGGGGTGGCGGCGCAGTAGGTGTCCCGGCTGCCGTGGTGCAGCCGGACCCCGTCGGCGGTGACCGGCAGCGCGCCCGGGTGGGCGAGGGAGAACCAGGGCGGCGGGGACGCCGTGGGGGTGGCCAGGGCGACCCGGATGCCGCCGCCGTGCAGCAGGTCCAGCACCTGGTCGAGCCAGTCGAAGGTGTACCGGCCGGGCGCCGGTTCCAGCCGGGACCAGGCGAACACGCCGACGGTGACCAGGTTGACCCGGGCTCGGCGCATCAGCGCGACGTCCTCGGCCCACACCCGCGCCGGCCACTGCTCCGGGTTGTAGTCACCGCCGTAGCAGAGCCGGGCGTCGCTCCACATGCCACCACCGCCAATTTAGTTGAGGAGGCGTCCAAACTATGGAGCGGCTTTGCCCATGTCAACGCCGCTGATATTTCCGGAATCGATGAATCTCGTTGACAGTTCGTTGGGTATTTAAAGAAACTGACGGCACCGCCCGTGCCGTCGTCGAGGAGACGCTGATGCCGTACCGACCGCCGTTGGTGCCCTACGAGACCTTCGTTGCCGACCCGCCCGAGCTGCCCGTGCGGGCCCCCGGCGAGGGCGGCGCGGCCGTGGTGAGTCGGGCCGAGGTGGCCGGCACCGACCCGCACGGCGTCACCTTCAAGGCCGCGCTGGCCGACGGCGTGACGACGGTGGTCCGGGTCGACGCGGCCGGTGACGGGGTAATCCGGGTACGCCTCGCCGAGGACCCGCAGGCCCGCAGCCGCTCGGCGCGCGCCGTGCCGCTGGTCCACCCGCGGACCCACCCGGCCACGGTCACCGTCGAGGACCGGTACGTACGCGTGGCCGCCGGCGCGGTGGTCGCCGAGATCCAGCTCGACCCGTGGCGGATCCGCTTCCTGCGTCCCGACGGTTCCCTGCTCGTCGAGCAGGACCGGGGCACCGTCGACATCAGCGGCCGGCGGCGCACCCTGCCGTTCGGGCGCTCCACCGCTGACGGGGTGCGCCTGGCCTGGCACGAGAGCTTCGTCGCGCCGGGCGACGAGCGGTTCGTCGGCTTCGGCGAGAAGTTCACCCCGCTGGACAAGCGCGGCCAGCGGGCCCTGATGTGGAACTTCGACGCCTTCGGCAGCGAGTCCGACCGCTCGCACAAGAACGTGCCGTTCTACCTGTCCAACCGTGGCTACGGGGTGCTGGTCGACAGCGGGTTGCCGGTGCAGTTCGACGTCTGCCAGTCCACCCACAGCGCGGTGCAGATCCTGGTCCCCGACGACCTGCTCGACTACTACGTGCTGGCCGGGCCGAGCCCCGCCGAGGTGCTGGACCGCCTCGACACCCTCACCGGCCGCCCCTACCTGCCGCCCAGGTGGGCCTTCGGCGCCTGGATCTCCTCCGGCTTCTACCCCGACAGCCAGCAGCAGGTGCTGGAGCGGGCCCGACGTATCCGGGACCGGGACATCCCCTGCGACGTGCTGCACCTGGACTGCTACTGGCAGGTGGCCGGACGCTGGTCGGACCTGCGCTGGGACGCCGAGGCGTTCCCCGACCCGGCCGGGATGCTGGGAACCCTCGCCGAGCAGGGCTTCCGGGTCTGCCTCTGGATGAACCCGTACCTGATGACGGACAGCCCGCTGTACGCCGACGCCGAGCGGGCCGGCTTCTTCCTGCGCCGATCCGACGGCAGCACGTACGTCGCCGACGTGTGGCACGGCAGCTACCCGGCCAGCGCCATCGTGGACCTGACCAACCCGGCCGCGGTCGACTGGTTCACCGGGCTGCTGCGCCCACTGCTGGAGCAGGGCGTGGCCGTGTTCAAGACCGACTTCGCCGAGGGGGTGCCGGCCGACGCGGTGGCCCACAACGGGATGACCGGCGTCGAGCTGCACAACGTGTACACCCTGCTGTTCAACGACGTGGTCGCCCGCGTCACCGAGGAGGTGGCCGGGCACCGGACGGTGTGGGCCCGCTCGTCGTACCTGGGCGGGCAGCGGCACAGCGCGCAGTGGAGCGGCGACGTCAACGCGACCTGGCCGGCCCTGGCCAGCACGCTGCGCGGCGGGCTGTCCCACGGCCTGTCGGGGGTGCCGTTCTGGAGTCACGACACCGGCGGGTTCCACGGCACCCCGGAACCCGACCTCTACGTCCGCTGGTCGCAGTTCGGCGCGCTGTCCCCGCTGGTGCGGCTGCACGGCACCACCAGCCGGCTGCCGTGGGACTTTCCGGCCGAGGCGGAACGCCACGCGGTGGCCGCGCTGCGGTTGCGCTACCGGCTCATGCCGTACCTCTGGTCGGCGGCGGTGCGGGCCGCGCGTACGGGCGCGCCGATGATGCGCGCCCTGCTGGTCGACACCCCGGACGATCCGACGGCCTGGACCACCGACCTGCAGTACCGCCTCGGGACGGATCTGCTGGTCGCGCCGGTGACCGATCCGTCCGGCCGCCGTGACGTCTATCTGCCGGTCGGGGACGACTGGATCGACGCCACGACCGGTGAGCGGCACGCCGGCGGGCGGTACCTGTCGGTGGCGGTGCCGTTGTCCCGGATGCCGCTGTTCGTCCGCCGCGGCGCGCTGCTGCCGCTGGTCGCCCCGGGCGCCACCGTCGGTGAGGGCGCGTTCCGGGACGTCACCCTGGTCAGCTGGGGTGCCGTCGACGGCTCGACGGTGGTGCACGACGTGGACGGCGACACGATTATCGAGGCGGTCCGTGACGGTGCGGAGTTGCGGATTCGGACGCGGGGGCCGCTGCAGGTGGGGCAGTTGGTCCTTGCCGGGGTCGGCGATGCCGACCTGCCGGCCCGGTCACTGCTGAACGGCGCGGCGGTGACCGTCGTGCCCTTCGCGGGGCTGTTCCCCGCGCAGGGCTGACCGTCCCGTGCGGCGCCTGGCCTGGACGGAGCCGGGCGCCGCACGGGACGGGGTCGGCCGTTCCCGGCGGGTTTGCGGAGCAGGAGCCCCGGGCTAGGATTAGTTGGGGACCCGAACAAATTAATCGACGGTGATCCGTCCCACGGGACAGGGTGTGCCGGCGGCCCGGACGGCATGATCGCTCCCGGGACCGCGGTACGCGATGATGGACGCGCGCCGCGACACCGGCGCAGGGAGCGGGCAGATCGTGATCAGCATCCACAACGAACCGCAGCCGACCGACCTCGGCGACGTACGGGTCGCCAACCGCGCGGTGGTCCTGCGGCACGTACGCCTGCACGCCCCCTGCTCCCGCGCCGACATCGCCGCGCGGACCGGGCTCAACAAGGCGACCGTCTCCAGCCTGGTGGCCGAGCTGATCGAGCAGCGGCTGGTCCGCGAAACCGGGCTGACCGAGAACCGGGTCGGCCGCCCGGCGACGATGCTCGTGCTCGACGGCGAGCCGTACGCCGCCCTGGGTCTGCAGATCGGCGCCGACGAACTGGTCGCGGTGGCGATCGACCTCGGCGGCAACCGGCTGCTCACCTGGCGGCGGGCCTTCGCCGCCGGCACCGTCCCTGCGGCCGAGACGGTGCGGGCGCTGGCGGCGCTGGCCCGCCGAGCCGTCGGGCGGGTCACCGCCCAGGGCCGCACGGTCCTGGGCCTCACCCTCGGCGTCCCAGGGCTGGTCGACTCGGCCGGGGCGGTGCCGCTGGCCACCGCCCTGGACTGGCGGGACGTGCCCGTCGCGGCCGACCTGCGCGCCGCCCTGCGGGAGCCCGCCTTCGCCATCGGCGTCGACACCGTCGCCAACCTCGCCGCCCTGGCCGAGCAGCGACACGGCGCGTACGCGGGCACCGCCGACCTGGTGCACCTGACCGGCGGGATCACGGTCGGCGCGGGCATCATCGCCGCCGGCCGGCTGCTGCGCGGCGGGCGCGGCTTCGCCGGCGAGATCGGCCACGTCTCGCTCGACCCGGCCGGGCCGGTCTGCTCCTGCGGCGGCCGGGGCTGCCTGACCGCGCTGGTCGGCCTGCCCGCGGTGGTCCGCCGGCTGCTGCCGGACGCCGAGGCCGACGGCCCGATCACCGACTACCTGCCGGAGCTGGACCGGATCGTGGCCCTGGCCCGGCAGGACGACCCCACCGTGCTGAGCGGGCTGGCCGACACCGGCCGGCACCTCGGGCGCGGCGTGGCGGTCCTGGCCGACCTGCTCAATCCGGAGGCGGTGGTGCTGGGCGACCACTTCGCGACCCTGGCGCCCTGGCTGCTGCCGGCGGCCCGGTCGGAGCTGGCCGCGCGGGCTCTCGCGCCCGGCGCCGGAGGCTGCCGGCTCGACGGGTCGACACTGGACACAGCGGCGGCGCTGGGCGGCGCGACCGCCGCGCTGGCCACCGTCGAGGCCGGCCGGCTGCCGACCCGCTGACGAGTCTTGACCGGATCCGTCGCGGGTGCCAACCTCGAAGCAAGCCGCTCCGTTCGGGCACCCGGGGCGGCTTGCTTCTCACGGTTTGTCGAAGCGCTTCGCCAGCGTCCGGGCCGACGACCGTCACCCCACCGTCACCTGCGATGCCGCTCGGCCATCCGCCGTCGAAGCGCTTCGACCGCCGGCGCGCCGGGCACTGGAAGGCGATCCCCATGACCGACCCCACCACGCCCCACCCGCGTGATCGTGTCGAAGACCTGCTGGCCCGGCTCACCCTCCCGGAGAAGATCGGCCTGCTGCACCAGTGGCAGGCACCGGTGCCCCGGCTCGACCTGCCCTCGTTCCGCACCGGCACCGAGGCGCTGCACGGTGTCGCCTGGCTCGGCCCGGCCACCGTGTTCCCCCAGGCGATCGGGCTTGCCAGCAGCTGGAATCCCGACCTGATCCGCGCCGTCGGCACCGCCGTCGGCGACGAGGTGCGCGCCAAGCACCACGCCGACCCCGACCGGGTCGGCCTCAACGTGTGGGCGCCGGTGGTCAACCCGCTGCGCGACCCGCGCTGGGGTCGCAACGAGGAGGGCTGGTCCGAGGACCCGTGGCTGACCGGCCAGCTGGCCACCGCGTACGCCGAGGGTCTGCGCGGCGACCACCCTGAGCGGCTGCGTACCGCCCCCACGGTCAAGCACTTCCTTGGCTACAACAACGAGACCGACCGGGCCACCACCTCCAGTGACCTGCCGCCCCGGGTGCTGCACGAGTACGAACTGCCCGCGTTCCGGGCCCCCCTCGCCGCCGGCGCGGCGGTCGCGGCGATGGCCTCGTACAACCTGGTCGACGGGGTGCCGGCGCATCTGAGTCCGCTGATCGACGGCGAGCTGCGTCGCTGGGTGCCCGGTGAGGTGTTGGTGGTCGGTGACGCGGGCGCGGTGACCAACATCGCCGGCGTGCAGGGCCACCTGCCCGACCAGGTCAGCGGGTTCGCCGCCGCGCTGCGCGCCGGGATCGACAGCTTCACCGAGGACGACGCCGACAGCACACCGACCCGGGAACGCCTGACCGAGGCACTCGAACGGGGGCTGATCACACCGTCCGACGTGGACCGGGCGGTACGCCGCATCCTCACCATCCGGCTGCGCCTGGGCGACCTGGACCCGCCGCACACCGACCCGTACGCGGCGACCTCGCCGGACGTGGTCGACTGCCCGGCCCACCGGGAGCTGGCCCGGGAGGCCGCCCGCCAGTCCGTCGTGCTGCTGGGCAACTCCGCACTGCTCCCGCTCGCGCCCGGGGCGCGGGTCGCCGTGCTCGGCCCGCTCGCCGACGCGGTGCACGAGGACTGGTACAGCGGCACCCTGCCGTACGCGGTGACCGCGTACCAGGGCCTGGCCGGCCGGCTGCCGGAGGTCACCACCCATCCCGGCAGTGACCGCGTCGCGCTGCGGGTGGGCGATCGGTACGTGGGCTGCCCGGACACCGCCGAGGGTGGCCCGTTGACCGTCGGCGCGGACGCCACCTGGTTCGACGTCGTCGACTGGGGCCGCGACACGGTGGCGCTGCGGGCCGTCGGCAACGGCCGGCACGTCGGCGCCGACGACGACGGCGCCCTGGTCAACGACCGCCCCGGGCCGGGCGGTTGGGTGGTCCGGGAGACCTTCCAGTTCGACCCGCTGCCCGGCGGCACCGTGCTGCTGCGCCACCTGGCCACCGACCGGTACGTCATCGTCGACACCGACGGGCGACTGCGGGTGGACGCCGACGGACCGCAGGCCGCCACCGCCTTCGCCATCGACCTCGTCGCCGACGGCGCGGCCGAGGCCGCCGCGCTGGCCGCCGCCGCCGACGTCGCGGTGGTGGTGCTGGGCAACCACCCGATGGTCAACGGACGGGAGACCGAGGACCGGGTCGACCTGGCCCTGCCGGCCCGGCAGGAGGCGCTGCTGCGCGCCGTGCACGCCGCCAACCCCAGCACCGTGCTGGTGGTGACCAGCAGCTACCCGTACGCGATCGGCTGGGCGCAGGCGCACCTGCCGGCGGTGCTCTGGTCGTCCCACGGCGGACAGGAGCACGGCACCGCCCTGGCCGACGTGCTGCTCGGTGACGCCGATCCGGGCGGCCGGCTCACCCAGACCTGGTACGCCGACGCCGCCGACCTGCCCGACCTGCTCGACTACGACGTGATCGGCGCCGACTCCACCTACCTGTACTACCGGGGCGACCCGCTGTACCCGTTCGGGCACGGTCTCTCCTACACCC
>NZ_JBFBAO010000172.1:0-13971 GCF_040682255.1 Micromonospora sp. NPDC051296
CGTCGCCACGGTCTCCGGCGGTGGCATCTCCACCGTGCAGGGCCTGCTGCCGATGGACGACAGCGTGATCAGCGGCAACACCACGCGCGGCAAGGTGGAGAAGGACGCGACCTTCGTCGCCGCGCAGCCGCCGCGCGGCGAGGGCCACTGAACGCCCCCGCGCCGGTCTCGTCGCGGCTGCCCGAGTTCACCTGGGACACCCTGGACGCCGCGGCCGCCCTGGCCGCGGCGCATCCGGACGGCCTGATCAACCTTTCCATGGGTACGCCGGTCGACCCGGTGCCGGAGGTGATCCGGCTGGCCCTCTCCGACGCGTCCGACGCCCCGGGTTATCCGCTGACCGCCGGCACTCCGGCGCTGCGGGACGCGATCGCGGCCTGGGTGGCCCGGGCCTGCGGCGCCGGCGTCGACGGGCTCGGGGTGCTTCCGACAATCGGCTCCAAGGAGCTGGTCGCCTGGTTGCCCACCCTGCTCGGGGTGGGTCCCGGCGATGTCGTGGTGGTGCCGTCGGTCGCCTACCCGACGTATGAGGACGGCGCGCGGCTGGTCGGAGCCACGACCGTACGCGCCGACTCACTGACCGCCGTCGGTCCGACCTCCCGGGTACGCCTCGTCTGGGTCAACTCGCCGGGCAACCCGACCGGCCGGGTGTTGCCCGCGACACACCTGCGCAAGATGGTGGACTGGGCCCGGGAGCGCGGCGCGGTGGTCGCCAGCGACGAGTGCTACCTGCCGCTGGGCTGGGATGCCGAGCCGGTCTCGGTGCTCTCGCCCGAGGTGTGCGGCGGCTCGTACGACTCGGTGCTGGCGGTGCATTCGCTGTCCAAGCGCTCCAATCTCGCCGGCTACCGGGCCGGCTTCGTCGCCGGTGACCCGGCTCTGGTGGCCGAGCTGCTCAAGATCCGTAAGCACGCGGGGATGATCGTGCCCGCACCGGTGCAGGCGGCCATGGTGGCCGCTCTGCGCGACGAGCGGCACGCCGACGAGCAGCGCGAGCGCTACCGTGCGCGACGCGAGGTGCTGCGGGCGGCGTTCACCGGCGCCGGCTTCACCGTGGAACACTCCGAGGCCGGGCTCTACCTCTGGCTCACCCGCGGCGAGGACTGCTGGGCCACCGTCGACTGGCTGGCCCGGCGGGGGATCCTGGTCGCCGCCGGTGTCTTCTACGGCCCAGGTGCCCGGCAGTACGTCCGGGCCGCGCTGACCGAGTCCGACGAGCGGATCGCCGCCGTCGCCGCCCGGCTCGCGCAAGCTTGACCCGACAACCGCGAGGCCCGCTCCCCGAGGTCGGGAAGCGGGCCTCGATCGGGTCCCGGGTCAGTCCTCGTTGATCCGTTCGAACACCCGCAGCAGGTTGTCCCGGCTGCGCCGCTCCAGCAGCACGCTGCCGAACAGCTCCTGCATGGTCATCACCCGACCGTCGTGCAGCGTCAGCTCGGCCTTCAGCGGGATCTCCTTGGTCACCGTCACCGACCGCACCTCCTCGTACGGCAGGAACTGGTGCCAGGCCGCCAGCTTCTCCACCGGTGCCGATTCGAGCAGGGCCTTGAGTCGCTTCTCGCCGTCGCCGGCCTTGCCCGGGTCGGCGACCGTGATCAGACCCCGATCGAGCACCAGCAGGTCGTGCTGCACGCCGTCGATCTTCACGTTGCCGATGGCGCCGATCACGCCGGCGTTGTCGGCGGTGGCCCGGCGCTGCACGACGGTCGCGCCGGCCGGGTCGATGCCCAGCTCGGTCAGCCGGGCCAGCGCCTCGTCCAGGGTCTGCGGGTCGACCGCGAGCTTGGCGATCTCGGCGAGGTCCAGCGGCTCGCCGTCGGCGCCGACGAACTGGGCCGGACCGGTCCAGGACAACTGGTAGCGGGCCTGGCCGGCCCGGACGGCGGCGTTGTCGAGCAACATCTCCATCGGCCCGGCGAAGCGGATCGCCGCCTCCTCGCGGGTGGCGTCGCCGAAGAACTGCTCGGCGAACTCGCCGAGCCGGCTCTCCCGGACTAGGTCGAGGATGGTGTTCAGGCCCGGCTCGGCGCTGCCGGTGAACCGGCCGGCCGCCCGGTAGATGCCGTCGACCTGCCGCTGCATCCCGGCGGCGATCGAGGCGTGGGTGAACTCCGCCCAGGGCAGCACCTGGCGGTCACCCTGGTCGACCACGAGGCCTTGGAGCCGTCGGCCGGCGTCGCTCACGTCGGTGAGCAGGACACCGGCCGCGCGGTCGTCCGCCGCCACGACACCGGCCGGCAGTTGTGCCATCGCGTCGATCCGGATGCCGATCGGCGGATGGGTGTCCCACCGCGACGGTTCCCGGTCGGGCGTCTCCTGCCGGAGCTGGTCGATCGCCTCCCGGCGACCGTCGAGCAGCTGCCCGAAGCCGCCGAACAGATCGTCCGGGGCCAGTCCGGCCTGCCAGCCGGACTGCACGTAACTTCCCATGTAGAAGTTCCAGGCGGCATCGAGTGCCGGCAGGTTGCGCAGCGCGGAGGTGGCCGCCTCGTGGCCGGCGAGCTGCACCGACGCGCGGTCCGCCTCCAGTTCCTGGCGCCGCGAGGCGGCGTTGTCGACCATCAGGTAGAGCTTGGCGTAGCCCTTGAAGACCAGTCCGATCGGGTTGCGTGGCTTGATCCGCTCGATGGTGCTCCCGATCGCCACCCGGCCCCGGTAGGCCACCGCACCGAGCCGGGTGTGGCTGCCCGAGTAGTGGCCCAGCTCGTGCGCCAGCACCGAGCGGAGCTGGTCGACCCGCAGCCCCTGGAGCAGCGGCAGGCCGACGTACAGGGTGCGCCGCCCGCCGATCAGGCCGAGCAGCCGGCTCTGCTCGCTGACCGCCGCGTTCACCTCGGGCACCAGCCGGATCTCGTCCGGCGCGCGGGTGCCGACCGCGGTGGCCAGCTCGCGGACGGTGGCCCAGAGCTGCGGCGCCTCCCGCTCGTCGAGCACCAGGCCCGGTGCTGGCTCGTGCTTGGTACGGATTGCCTTCCAGAGCCCGACGGCCACTGCGCCCAGCGCGACGATCAGCGGCAGCAGCAGCTTGGTGGCCGCCAATCCGTTGGTCTTGCTGGCGATCCAGTAGAAGAGCGCGCCGACAGCAGCGAGCTGGAGCAGCGCGACCACGTAGAACCCGATCAACATGACCACCGAGGCGAGGGCCCGGTACGTCGCGGCCATGGTCGTTCCTTCCCCGTTGAGGCCCGCCGGGGTGGCGGGCGGCGCAGGGGACCGTACGACGTGGATCTTCTCCGGACAACCCCCCTTCCGGCCCGGGCGATATCCTCGGCCCGGTCGGGGCCAGCCGGCCCCGTACCCGAGCAGGAACGCCGAGGTGTGCGGATGGTGGACGGGCCGGATGCGCCGGTACGGGTCGCGGTGGTCGGCACCGGCCTGATCGGCGGGTCGGTGCTGCTCCGGCTGCACGCCGCCGGTCTGGACGTGACCGGCTGGGACCCGGACGAGACGACCCGCCGGCAGGCCCGGTCGACCGGCGTACCGACCGCGGAGCGGCTGGTCGACGCGGTCACCGACCGGGACGTGGTCTTCCTCGGCGGGCCGCTGCCCACCCTGCCGGCGACCCTGGTCGAGGTCGCCGCGGCGACCAGCGAGGACTGCCTGCTCACCGATGTCGGCAGCACCAAGGCGGAGCTGGCGGCGTTCGCCGGGTCGCGCGGGCTGACCCACCGGTTCGTCCCCGGCCATCCGATGGCCGGCACCGACCGGGCGGGCCTGGGCGCGGCGCTGCCGGAGCTGTTCGCCGGTGCCGCCTGGGTGCTCTGCCCCGCACCGGACGGGCTGGCCGCGTTCCGCCGGCTCGCCGCCCTGGTCACCGAGGTCTTCGCCGCCCGGGTGGTGCCGATGGCGGCGGACCAGCACGACGCGGTGGTGGCGCTCGCCTCGCACGTGCCGCACCTGCTCGCCGGGGCGCTGGCCGGTGCGGCCGAGCGGTCGCCGCTGCGCGACGCGGTCCTCACGCTGGCCGCCGGCAGCTTTCGCGACGGCTCCCGGGTCGCCGGCACCCCACCCCAGCGCACCGCGAACATGCTGCGCGGCAACCGCGACGAGGTGCTGGCCGCGCTGGCCGAGGTCACCGCCTTCCTCGACGAGCTGGCCGGTGCGCTCCGGGCCGGCGACGCCGACGCGCTCACCGCCCGGTACGCCGAGGCCGGCGATGCCCGCGCCGCGCTGGCCGGCCGGTCGTACCACGAGCAGCTCCGGTCGTTCCCGGCCGGCGGCGAGCGCACCGACGAGGTGTCCTGGCTGTGCGGGGTGGGAGCGGCGGGCGGCCACCTCAGCGGGTGCCGGGTGGACGCCGGCACCGTCTCGTACACCGCCCACCTTCCGTACCCCGGCTGACCGCCGCTGGTCGGTGGCGGCTCAGCGGCTGCCGCGCCGGCGTGTCGGGTGGCCGGACCGCCAACGATCGACCGGACGGACGCCGAGTCCCGGCCCGGCGGGCGCCACGCCACATCGGTGGGCGCGGCGTGGGACCCGCCGCTAGGGTGAGGGCATGGTGGACGGACCGGTGGTGACGGTACGCGGCGAGGCGTACCGCGAGGTCGCTCCGGAGGTCGCCCGGTTCGCGGTGACCGCGCTCGCCCGGGACCGGGACCGGGAGGCCACCCTGACCCGGCTGGCCGAGCGGGCCGCCGCCGTCCGGGTGCTGCTCGATTCCGCCGAACCGGCGATCGACCGCCGGGAGACCGGCGATCTGCGGGTGCGGCCGGAGACGCGACGCTCCGGGGAGCGGGTGGTGGCGTGGCACGGTTCAGTGGTCACCACGGTGACGGTCACCGACTTCACCGCGCTGGGTGAGCTGATGCTGCGCCTGGCCGACCAGGACCAGGTCGAGGTGGCCGGGCCGTGGTGGTCGCTGCGTCCCGACAGCCCGACCTACCGGGAGGCCCGGCACGCCGCGATCGCCGACGCGTTGCAGCGGGCCCGGGAGTACGCCGAGGCGCTCGGCGCCCAGGTCACCGACCTGATCGAGCTGGCCGACGAGGGCGGCACCGGGCAGCCGATGATGGCCCGGATGGCGTTCGAGGCCGGTGGCGTCGCGGGCGGTGGCCCACCTGAGCTGGAGCTCGATCCGCAGCCGCAGGGTGTGCATGCGGCGGTACGGGCCCGCTTCGCGATCAGCCAACCGGTCCTGTCCTGATGCCCGCCGCCCAGGTGCTGCCCGTCGAGGAGCTGCTGGCCCGCGCCCGCGCGCTCGCCGAGGCCGGCCCGCGCCAACTGCTCGGCATCACCGGTGCCCCCGGCGCGGGCAAGTCCACGTTGGCCGCGCAGGTGGTGGCGGCGGTCGGCCCGGCCGCCCGGCTGGTGCCGATGGACGGCTTCCACCTCGCCCAGGCGGAGCTGCACCGGATGGGTCGGGCCGCCCGCAAGGGCGCGATCGACACCTTCGACGCCAACGGCTATGTGTCGCTGCTGCGCCGGCTGCGGCGCAAGGAACCGACCTCGGTGTGGGCGCCGGAGTTCCGCCGGGACCTGGAGGAGCCGATCGCCGGGGCGATCGAGGTGTCGCCGGAGGTCCGGCTGGTGGTGACCGAGGGCAACTACCTGTTGATCCCGGACTGGCCCTGGGACGAGGTACGCGCGCTGCTGCACGATGCGTGGTTCCTGGATCTGGACGCCGATCTGCGGCAGCGCCGGTTGGTCGCGCGGCACGTCGCGTACGGGCGGTCGGCGCAGGAGGCCCGCAGCTGGGCGCTGGGCAGCGACGAGGTCAACGCGGCGTTGGTGGTCGGCACCGCCGACCGTGCCGACCTGGTGGTACGCCTAGCCGAGCCCCCGCCTGGGTGACGGCACCGCCCGCCGGAGCAGCCAGGCAACCCGGGACCGTTCCCGCTGGAACTCGGCGGCCTCCGGGTAGCCGCTGTGGCTGCGGATCGGCGGGTCGGCCACCTCACCGTCGCTGGGGTGCAGCGCCTCGGGGTCGGTGACGGCCACGTCCCGTTCCCCGGCGGTGACCGGCCAGCCGAGCGGGTCGGTGTCCCGCCAGAAGTTCGTCCAGCCGATTCCGCCGGAGGGGCGGGTCAGCGCCCGGGTCAGCTCCGGCAACCGGTCCGGCCCGAAGTACGCGGGGAAGACCCGGCCGTAGAGCCGGGTCAGCTGGCAGCCGTAGGAGAAGAACCAGATCCGTCGGCGCCAGCGGTTGGGCAGCTGGAGGATGACCGCGGTGCAGATCACCGTGCCCTGGCTGTGGCCGGACAGGATGATGCCGTCCATCCGGCGCGGATCGTGCTCGGCCAACGCGAGCAGGCCGGCGGTGCGGGTGAGCAGTTCGGGCACGGCCCGCTCGGCGTAGCTGGGTGGGGCGAGTGGGTGCGCGGCGCGGGGCCAGAACGTCCCCACGTCCCAGAGCACCCCGACCGAGCGTCGGACGGTGTCGTTGCGGTAGACGAGCAGGCCGACGGCGGCGACCGCCACCGGCAGCCAGCCCAGTAGCGAGTCGCCCAGGTCGGCGACTCCCCTGACCACGGCCGTGGGGCCGGTCGTCGACATCTGATCGGGATGGACCGGGGAGAGGACCGCCACGCAGCAGAGGGCGGCCAGCAGGGCCAGCGCGCCGGCGTACCAGCCGATCAGGCGCAGGGCGTGCTCGCCGACCAGCCGGTGGATGGCGCGATGGGCGCTGACGTCCCGAGCACGGCGCAGATCGTGGGCGGAGAGTCGTTTGTCGCTCGCCGTCAGCTCGGCGTACTCCTGCTTGCGCAGCCGGTGGAACAGCACGACGGCACGGGTGGCGACCAGGGCGAGGGCGACCAACGCGACGGCGAAGCTCAGCCCGACCCACGTCGTCGGGGCCGGGGGGACCACAGTCGGACGGCCGCCGGGCGGGACCTCCCCGTTGAGGTGGTCGGTGACCCAGTAGACCAGCCCCGTGCAGTACGCGAGGCAGAGCAGCCAGCCGAAGCCGGCGATGACGGCCGGAGCGCGGCCCCGCCAGGCCAGGTCGGTGTACGGCTCCAGCGGCTGCTTCGCGTCGCTGGGGCGGATTCGCGGCAGCATCAGCCCGGTCACGGCGACGGCCAGCACCGGCAGGGCGAGCTGCCACACGTCGAGCGGGGCGGGCCCGACGGCGGGCAGCCAGCCGTGGTTCCAGGCGGCGCCGGCGGCGATCAGCAGCGCGGCGGCGACGGGTGCGGCGAGCCCCCGGCGGCCGGAGCGGGCGGTGGTGCCGACGGCGATGAGCAGCAACAGCTGGCCGGTGACCAGCCACGCGATGATCCCGTCGAAGCCCGGCAGCGAGCGGTCCTCCCGGCACCCGGGCAGGAACGGTGCGGTGTCGCACCCGGCCGGCGGGCGCAGGCCGGCCAGTGGGGTGCCGGCCGCGCCGTCGGGCAGCAGCAGCACCAGCACGGTGCCGGCCAGCCCGAGCACGGTGAGCACGGTGACCGCGACGGTCCAGTGGCCAAGCGGGGTGGCCCCGGAGCGCCGGGTCAGGTAGGGGCGGCCGATCGCCACCAGCGCGATCGCCACGACCGCGGCGAGCATCGCCACGGTGGGCCAGGCGACCGCTGCCCGTGCACCCTGCGGCGGGTCCAACACCAGGATGCTGCCGAGCGGGACCGCCGCCGCCACCACCGCGCCCGTGCACAGGTGCAGCACCGCCGCCCGGCGCAACTGTCCCTCGCCCCACCAGAAGGTGGGGTCTTCGAGTGGGTTGGCGGGCGGGCCGGGCGGCTTCTCCGCGGCCGGTGGTGGCGCGTCGACCGGCTGGCTGGGCAGCACCTCGGCGTCGACCGGCGTGGGTGTCTGGCGTGCTGGCGGGTTCACCGGATCGGCGGGCATGACCGCCTCGTACTGGTAGGTGCGCCAGGCGACGATGCCGAGTACCGCGATCAGGGCGAGCGGCACGGTCAGGCCGACGGCGAGCGCCCGTCCGCCCTGCTGCCACCAGGGGCTGGCGAGGAAGTCCCACGGCCCGGGAATCCGGCTCAGGCAGGTCTGGTCCACGCACTGCCAGCCGATGAGGTCGACGCCGACGCCGGTCAGCGCCAGCACCGGTGTGCTGGTCAGGCTCAGGCAGAACAGCCGGATCAGCCAGGCGGTGATCCCAGAGCGGCTGGCCAGCCGCTCGGTGGTCGGGTCGGCCGGTATCCCGGGCCGGGCGTGCAGCGCCACGTTGGCCAGGGTGAACGGCAACAGCAGCGTCCACAGGGCCCGCTCCACGTCGCGCGCGGTCCGCGCGCCCGAGGTCAACTGCCCCCAGCTGTACGCCTCGACGACGATCGGGTCGTGCGGCGAGGCGGTGGCGGAGCGGTAGAAGCCGGTGACCGGGCCGCCGGCCACCAGCCGTGGCTGAGGTGCCTCGCCGCCCGGGTCCGGCGTCAGTCCCAGGGTCTCGGAGGGCGGCGTGTTGGACACTCCGTGTACGCGCAGTTCGAGGATCTGACCGCCCATGCCAAGCCTCCCGGTGACGACTCTGCCACCCAGGGTGCTCGATTTCTGCGTCCAGTGCCACCGGCCGGGACGGTGTTTGTGCAGGTGAAAGGGGGTGTCGGGGTCAGCTGATCTGGCGTACCGGGCGGGCGGGGTTGCCGACGGCGACCACATTGGCCGGCAGGTCCCGGGTCACCACGGCGCCCGCGCCGACGACTGTGTTGTCACCTACCGTGACTCCGGCGAGGACGATCGCGCCGCCGCCCAGCCAGACGTTGTCGCCGATGGTGATGGGCTGGGCCGCCTCCCATTTCGCCCGGCGCGGCTCCGGGTCCACCGGGTGGGTCGGGGTGAGCAGTTGCACGTTCGGACCGACCTGCACGTCGGCGCCGAGAGTGATCGGCGCGACGTCCAGGAAGACCGCGTGGAAGTTGACGAAGCTGCGCGGGCCGATCCGGATGTTCCAGCCGTAGTCGCAGTAGAACGGTGGCCGGATCCAGGTGTCCTCGCCGAGTTCGCCGAGCAGTTCACGCAGCGCGGCCCGGCGGTCGTCGGGGTCGTCGGCGGAGCTGGTGTTGAACCGCTCCATCAGCCGAGCGGCGCGGTCGAGGTCGGCGGCGATCTCCGGCCCCTCGGCGATGTAGGGCTCGCCGGCCAGCATGCGTTCCTTCATGGACGTCACCCGTCCGATCATGCCGCTGTGGGCCGGGGTGCGGAATTAACTTCGTCACATCCTTGACTCCTCATTACATACTCGGTATGCAATTCTGGCAGGTATCGATGAGGTTCCTCATCGATAACAACGCTCTGGTAAGGAGGATCAGTTGCCACGAAAAAGCAGACTGACCGCCATTGGACTCGTGCTGGGTCTGGTGCTCGGGGTGCCGGGCGCGGCCACGGCCAAGCCGTCCCAGCCGGCCTCGACGGCCATGCTCTCCGCCAACACCGCCACCGGCCAGCCGGCGCCGGCCGGTCGGTCGACCACCGTCACGCTGCTCACCGGTGACCAGGTGACCGTCAGCGCGGCCGGCGCGGCGAGCGTACGCCCGGCCGAGGGACGTTCCGGCGTCCGCTTCCTCACCCTGCGAGACCAGGAACACCTCTGGGTGGTGCCGCAGGACGCCCTGCCACTGATCCGCGACGGCCGGGTCGACCGCCGGCTCTTCGACGTGACCGGGCTGATCGCCGCCGGCTACGACGACGCCCGTCGCGACGACCTGCCCCTGATCATGAAGTACCAGGCGGGCGCGGCACGGCGTGGCGGCGCACCCGGCGGGGTGACCGTCACCGGTGACCTGGCGGCCATCGGCGCGGTCGCGGCCACCGCGGAGAAGCGACAGGCGGGCCAGGTGTGGGCCGCCGTCGCCGGAAGCGCCGCCCGGATCGACGCGGCGGGGGGTGTCGAGCGGATCTGGCTCGACGGCAGGCGACAGTTGACGCTGGAGCACAGCGTGCCCCAGATCGGCGCACCCGCCGCCCACCAGGCCGGCTTCACCGGCCAGGGGGTACGGGTGGCGGTGCTGGACACCGGGATCGACGCCGGGCATCCGGACCTGGCCGGCCGGGTCGCCGAGGCGCAGAACTTCACCGAGGAGACGAACCCGGGTGACCTGGTGGGACACGGCACCCACGTCGCCTCGATCATCGCCGGCAGCGGCACCGCCTCCGGCGGCCGGTACCGGGGCGTCGCGCCGGACGCGACCCTGCTCTCCGGCAAGGTCTGCGAGGTCTACGGGTGCACCGAGTCGGCCATCCTGGCCGGCATGCAGTGGGCCGCAGTCGACCAGCGGGCCGACGTGATCAACCTGAGCCTCGGTGGGATGGACACGCCGGAGATCGATCCCCTGGAGGAGGCGGTGAACACGCTGACCGAGCAGACCGGAGCGCTCTTCGTGATCTCGGCCGGCAACGACGGCGCGGTCGGCTCGATCGGCTCGCCGGCCAGCGCCGACGCGGCGCTCGCCGTCGGCGCGGTCGACCGCGACGACCAACTCGCCGGCTTCTCCAGCCAGGGCCCACGGGTCGGCGACGACGCGCTCAAGCCCGACCTCACCGCCCCCGGGGTGGACATCGTCGCCGCCCGGAGCGCAGGGGCGCAGATCGGAACCCCGGTCGGGGACCGTTACCTCTCGCTCTCCGGCACCTCGATGTCCGCGCCGCACGTCGCCGGGGCGGCGGCGCTGCTCGCCCAGCAGCGCGGCGGCGCGACGGCGGAGCAGCTCAAGGCGACCCTGATGGCCTCGGCCGACCCCCACCCGGAGCTGACCGCGTTCCAGCAGGGCGCCGGCCGGGTCGACGTGGCCCGGGCGATCAACCAGTCGCTGGTCAGCGAGCCGGCGAGCGTCTCGTTCGGCCGGACGCTCTGGCCGCACCACGACGACGAGCCGGTCACCCGGGAGCTGAGCTGGCGCAACACCGGGCCGGAGGCGCTCACGCTGGACCTCACCGTCGAGGCCACCGGGCCTGGCGGCGCACCGGTGCCGGCCGGCATGTTCGTGCTGAGCACCCAGCGGGTCGTGGTGCCGGCCGGCGGCACTGCGTCGGCCACGGTCACGGCCGACACCAGTATCGACAGCCCGGACGGTCACTACACCGGCCGGATCGTCGCCCGTTCCGGCGACATCGCGGCGATCACCCCGTTGGCCGTCAACAAGGAGGTCGAGAGCTACACCCTGACCGTCCGGCACCTGGACAGCGCGGGTGCGCCGGCGGCCGACTACGCCACCATCCTGCTCGGGCTGTCGGACTTCAGCTACAACTTCGCGTACGACCCGGACGGCACCGCCGAGGTGCGCCTGCCCAAGGGGCGGTACGGGCTGGCGAGCTACCTGTTCGGGTCGGACGGGGAGAGCGTCGCGTTGATGGTTCAGCCCGAACTGACGCTGGAGCGGGACACCGAGGTCACCGTCGACGGGCGCAAGGCGGGGCCGGTGCGGATGACCGTGCCGGACCGGGCGGCGACGCCGGCGCTGGTCGACATCGGAGCGAACTTCATTCTCGACGACGGTGGTGCCGGCTTCGGCCTGCTCGGCCTCGACTTCACCGGCCTCGCCAGCGGCCAGCTCGGTCGGGCGGTGTCACCGGAGCAGTTCGTCGCCACGGTGGCCAGCCAGTGGGCTGACGTGGAGGCGGCCAGCAGCCCGTACTTCTACGGCCTTGGCGAGAGTTTCCCCGGCCGGATGCCGTCCGGGCTGACCCGGCACTACCAGAAGCGTGACCTCGCCACGGTCACGCACACCTTCCCGACCGGTTACCCGGGCCAGCTCGCCGAGCGGGTCGTCTATCCCGTGTTCGAGCCCGACCTGGGTGGCTGGGCGGTTGTCCTGCCGGCCGCGGTGCCCGGGCAGCGGGTCGAGCACTACTCCGCCAAGGGCATGCGCTGGTCCTCCGAGCTGGCCTTCGGCACGCCGACCGAGGGACCGTGGCTCGACCTGGTGGCGGCCCTGCGCGCGGACCCGACGGCGTACAAGGGCGGCCGACAGTACCGGGAGAGCTGGAACGGCGCGCCGTACGGGCCCTCCTTCCCGGCGCCCCGCTGGCCGGGGCAGGGCCTCACCCGCCAGGGCGACACGATGATCCTGGACGTGCCACTGCACAGCGACGTACAGGGGCACGCCGGCGGGTCGGTCGCGGACACCGCGCGCACCGCGCTGTACCGCAATGGCCAGCTGGTCGGGGAGACCCCGGAACACGGCTGGGCGGTGTTCGAGGTGCCGGCCGGGGAGGCGGCGTATCGGCTGGAGACGTCGGCGAAGCGAAGCTTCACCGACCTGAGCACCGAGGTCGCCGCCACGTGGACCTTCCGGTCCGGGCACGTCAGCGGCGACGATTTCGCCCGGCTACCCGCCTCGGTGATCAGATTCGCGCCGAAGCTGGACGGGCAGCACGCCGCGCCGACCGGCCGGACCTTCCACATCCCGGTCCGGGTGGAACCACAGCCGGGTACCCCGGCGGCGAAGATCGCGTCGCTGACCGTCGAGGTCTCCTATGACGGTGGGAAGACCTGGCGGAGTGCCCAGGTGAAGAAGACCGGTAGTGAGTGGAAGGCCACGGTGCAGCACCCGAGGGCCGCCGGCCACGTGTCGCTGCGGGCCAGCGCCCGGGACACCGCCGGCAACACGGTGACCCAGCGGATCATCCAGGCGTACCGCCTGCGGTGAGCCGTACCCGGTGGCCCCGCCGCACCGGCGGGGCCACCGGGGGACGGGTGCTAAGAAGGGCCCCTTCCTATACGCGAGGCGTTAAGAAGGGGCCCTTCCTTGCTGGTCAGTCGTTGGCGTGCAGGGCGGCGTTCAGCTCGATGCCCCGGCCGGTACGCGGCCGGGCCTCCAGCGCGCCGGTGACCGAGTTGCGCCAGAACAGCAGCCCGTCGACGCCGGACAGCTCACGGGCCTTGACCACCCGGCCGTCCGGCAGAGTGATCTTCGAGGCGGCGGTGATGTAGCAGCCGGCCTCGACCACGCAGTCGTCGCCGAGTGAGATGCCGACACCGGCGTTCGCCCCGATCAGGCTGCGCTCGCCGATGCGTACCTTGTCGGTGCCGCCGCCGGAGAGCGTGCCCATGATGGAGGCGCCGCCGCCGATGTCCGAGCCGTCGGCGACCACCACGCCCTGCACGATCCGGCCCTCGACCATCGAGGTGCCGAGCGTGCCGGCGTTGAAGTTGACGAAGCCCTCGTGCATGACCGTGGTGCCGGCGGCCAGGTGCGCGCCGAGGCGGACCCGGTCGGCGTCGGCGATCCGCACGCCCGAGGGCACCACGTAGTCGGTCATCCGGGGGAACTTGTCCACCCCGTACACGGCCAGGTAGCGGCCGGCGGCCCGCTCGATCACGCGCAGCTCGTCCACCCGCTCCGGCGGGCACGGCCCGGCGGAGGTCCAGGCCACGTTGGCCAACTTGCCGAAGATGCCGTCGAGGTTGAGCTCGTTGGGCCGGACCAGGCGGTGGGAGAGCAGGTGCAGCCGCAGGTACGCGTCGCCCGCGTCCTTGATCGGGTCGTCCAGCGAGCCGATCACGGTGACCACCTGGACGGTACGCAGACCCGGCAGGCCCCGGTCACCGATCGCACCCGGCGGCAGGTCCAGTACGTCGGCCTCGTCCTCGCCGGGCACCAGCGGCAGCTCCCCGAGACCCAGCTTGCCAGTCGGGTACCAGGTGTCGAGCACCTGGTCGTCGGCGGTGACGGTGGCCAGGCCGATGCCCCACGCGGATTGTGTGGACGTCACTTACTCACCTCTCGTTCCCTGCTGCGGGCTCGCGTCTCGCGGTCGCCGGTTGTGACGGTACCGTGCGGACCATGGAGAACCCGCTTACCCCCGAGGTCCTCGCCGATCCGGTGGCGTTGACCCGCGCCCTGGTCGACATAGAGTCCGTGTCCCTCAACGAGAAGGTCATCGCCGACTGCGTCGAGGAGGTCCTGCGGGGAGTGCCGCACCTGGCCACCTACCGGCACGGCAACACCGTGATGGCGCGTACCGACCTGGGCCGGGCCTCCCGGGTGGTGCTGGCCGGGCACCTGGACACCGTTCCGCTGAACAACAACTTCCCGTCGACCATGCGCGGCGATCTGATGTACGGCTGCGGCACCTCGGACATGA
>NZ_JBFBAO010000173.1:0-13949 GCF_040682255.1 Micromonospora sp. NPDC051296
GTGATGCTCAGCCCGCTGGTCCGCACCGGCCGGGCCTACTATCCGCCGCCGTCCGCCGACTCCGGCTACGGGGTGGCCACCGGGTGGCTGCTACGGGGCATGTTCGCGCTCGCGAACGTCGGCTCGACGACCGGCGATCACCCGGACGAGCCGTTCATCCGCTCGCTGCTGGAACAGGCGCCGTTCTACCGTTTCCAAACCATGTGCCCGATACCGGGCGTTCGGGTGGTTGCCTTCCTGCCGACGATCACCGGGGCGGAGTCCACACCCGGTCCGTTCACCAAGATCCCGGTGGTCGAGGTGCCCTCCCTCCACGTGGAGCTGCTCGCCCGGCCGAGGGTCGCGGAACAGGTGATCGACTTCCTCGCCGGAGAGAACATCAGCCACACCCGCCGCGAGTACGGCCTGATACAGCAGCTGGGGGCAGCCTGGCAGGCGCCCCTGCTGACGGTGGACGCGAACCCGGTGTGGCGACCCAAAGCCCCGCCCGGACCGTCATTCTCGGCGGTCCGGATCTGCGGGCCGGTCCGGTAGACGGCAATGGCCTGCACGACGGTGGTTGCCGGCGTGGGTAGCAACGACGCGCGGGGTTTTCGCCGCCCGTCCGGCGGGTAGCCGCGACCCGACCGGGGAAGGGAGCCGAGATGGCCGGGATCATGCTGCGAAGCAGTGCGTTCAACGACCACGACCAGTTGCCGGACCGCTTCGCGCGCGAGGGCGGCAACGTGTCGCCGCCGCTGGAGTGGGCGGGGGTACCCGATTCGACCAGCGAGCTGATCCTGCTCGTCGAGGATCCCGACGCGGGTCGGACCCCCTTCCTGCACTGGCTGGTCACCGGGATCATGCCGCAGTCCGGCGGGGTGTCCGAGGGGACGGTCCCCGACGGCGGCCGGGAGTGGCCCAACGGCTTCGGCGTGACCGGCTGGGGCGGCCCGCACCCGCCGCGTCACGAGGACCCGCACCGGTACTTCTTCCGGCTCTACGCCCTCGATCAGCCGTTGCAGCTGCCCGACGCGCCACAGGCGCCCGACGTGCATCAGGCGCTGGCCGATCGGGAAATCGCCAGCGGCACCATGATCGGCACCTACTACCGCTGAGCAGCGCGACGAAGGCGCGCAGCGCACGGCCACCGTCCGCGTCTCGGGTGGGAACCGGACCCGGCCGGGCGGTCGCCGGTCGGGGTGCCCGAACCCGACGCGCCAGGGACGGTCAGCCGCCGAAGGCGAGCAGGCGGATGCCGGCGGCGTCGAGCACGGTCTGCTCGGCGTGGCCGCGCGGAACCCGGCCGGTGGCCTTGCGGATCAGGGTCAGCTGGTCCCAGCCCAGCTCCTGCGGCACCGCGCGACCGCCGGTGAGCAGGTCGGCGATCACCTGACCGGCCGCCGGGGTCAGCCACGGCGACCGGTCCAGCGCCGCAGCCAGGTCCAGGCCGTGCACCCCGACCTCGACCACCCGGGTACGCAGGAACTCCGTCACCGTCATGGCGTCGCCGTGGCGGGTGCGTACCACCCGGTCCGGCGGGTGGGCGTCGACCGCGTCGAGGGTGGCCTGCCAGACCCGGTCGAAGTCCGCGCCTAGCTCGGGCCTGTCGGCAGGCCCGGCCGGGCCGCGACCGGCATCGCCCCGGGCGGCCTCGGCCTGGGCGGCGTTGATGCGGGCGGCATCGACCTCGGGGGTGAACTTGGCCGCGCCGAAGTAGCCGGCGGCGTCGACCTGTGCGTGGGCGGGCGCCGGGGCGGCCAGCATGCCGGCCAGCCGGCCGGCGCCGGTGCGTACGTGTGCCAGCAGCTCGGCCACGGTCCACGGCCGGCAGTCGGTGGGGCGGTCGAGCTCCGCCGGGTCGAGGGTGCGCAGCACCTCGCCCAGCCGCCGGCACTCGTCCCGGAAGGCGTCCCGCACCTCGTCCATGCCAGCGCTCAGCCCTGGTGGCGGGGAACGAGGCGGTGCACGGAGATGAGCACCAGCGCCATCACCACCCCCATCGACCCGGCGATGCCGGCGGCGCTGCCGGCGTACCCGACGAACAGCGGCTGGCGGGCCAGCTCCGCCGGTGGGGTCGCCCGCAGGCCGACCAGCCAGGACAACGCCAGCGCGCAGACCGCTATCGCGAGCAGACCACCCCCGCCGAGCAGCAACGCGGTGAGGCGGTGCGCGTCGGCCCGGGCCACCTCCGCCCGCTCGCGCTGGGTGACCAGCAGCAGCAGCCCGGCCAGCGCGGCCCACACGCCGACCACCAGGAACGCGGCCACCGCGTCGCTGGGCCGGTGCCAGCCCGCCGACAGGGTCGCCACCCCGGCGGTCGCGGCGTAACCCGCGCCGACCACGGCGCCGAAGGCGCGCACCTTGGGCGGCAGCACGAGCACCAGCGCCACCGCCACCGACGCGGCGACCGTGGTGTGGCCGCTGGGCAGGCTGTTGCCGACGTACACCCGCTCCGGGTCGATGCCGTAGTCGGGCCGGGTCAGGCCGTACTTGAGCAGTTGGGTCGTGACGTTGGCGCCGGCGATCAGCAGGGTGGCCGCGACGGCCAGGGCGACCCGGCCGCGGATCAGCGCGATGAACCCGATCGTGATGGTGACCGCCAGCAGCGACACCACGGACATGGCGTTGAGGATCTGATCGACCGGCTCCTCGATGTGATCGCGGCCGATCCGGTTGCCGGTGAGGGCCACCGTGTCGATCCACTGGCCGATCTCGGTGTGGAGGGCGAATCGCCAGACGGCGATGAAGGCCGCCGTCTGGACGAGGGCCAACACGACCAACCAGACCGCAGTCCCACCCCTCGGCGTCACGCGCACCCGCACAACTTAGCGGCCCACCCGTGCCGGCCGGCCGGTGGCCCGCCGGTGGTGTGGGGATAGGTTGGGACGCAGGTGAGGGAGGCGATGGTGACCGGTACGTCGGAGCGTGACCCCACGACGGTCGGGCGGCCGGAGTCGCTGGCCGACCTGCTCGGTGGGCGCCGGGGCGCAATCGACGCCAGCCTGCCGCCAGTCGCCTTCACGGTGGGCTGGCTGCTGGCCGGCCGGTCGGTCACCGCCGGGGTGGTGACGGCCCTGGCCACCGGCGCGGTGGTGGCCGGCTGGCGGCTGCGCCGGGGGGACCGCCCGCGTTCGGTGCTGGTCGGGCTGCTCGCCGTCTGCGTGGCCGCGCTGGTCGTGGTACGCACCGGACGCGCCGAGGACTTCTTCCTCGTGCAGTTGCTGGCCAACGCCGCAAGCGCCCTGGCCTGGACGGTCAGCATCGTGGTGCGCTGGCCGCTGCTCGGGGTGGTGGTCGGCACGGCGCTCGGGCAGCGCGGGCGGTGGCGTCGAGATCCGGCGCTGCTGCGGGCGTACGGCCGGGGCAGCTGGGTGTGGACGGCGACCTACGTCCTGCGGGTGGCGGTGTTCCTGCCGCTGTACCTCGGCGGGCAGGTGCTCGCGCTGACCGCGGCCCGGGTCGGGCTGACCTGGCCGCTGGTGGCGGCGGCGTTGGCGATCAGCTGGGCCGTGGTGCGCCGGTCGTTGCCGGCCGGTCATCCGGGGCTGCGCCACCCGGTGACACCGGACGGCGTACCGCCCGAACAGAGGTAGGGCGAGTAGATCCATTGGCACGACGGCTATGCCGTGGCCGCGATGCCCGCCAGCTCAGGTCAGGTCGATCCGATAGTCCAAGCTCACCCGATCGGCGGGAATTACGATCTCCGCGACCTCAACGACCTGGGCTTCCACGTACGTCTGTCGGGTGATGACGACTACCGGCACTCCGCCGGGCACTCGGAGCACGTCAACTTCGTCCGGCACGGGCATTCTCGCCCGGACCTGCTCACGCACGGCCGTGATCGTGTAGCCGAGACTATGAAGCTGGGAGGTGTTGCCGCCTGGCCAGGGTTCGTTGGCGGGGTCGGCAACGGGAGTCCCGGCAACCATCTCCAGCAGTAGGTACGAGGTGGACATCTGCTGAGGGATTCCGTGGGTACGGAACACGAACCGGCGTTCCAACAGCGTCGTTCCGGGATCAACTTCGAACAGCTCGGCCACCTCCGAGGTGGCTGGCGCTTCCCGGAACTCCTTGTCGAGGCTGTAGTCGGACCATCCGATCCGCTGGTCTGCGGTGAACGACGTCCCCAACTCACCGCTGCGAACCTGTTCGAGCTCAGCCCGGTACCGGTCAGACCCGAGGCGACGCACCGGCACCACGGGTCGGGCGTAGGTGCCGCGCCCCATTTCGGTGGCCACCAGGCCCTCGGCGCGTAGCAGCGCCAGGGCCTCTCGAACGGTTCCCCTGGCGACAGAGAACTCAGCCATCAGTGTGGGTTCGCTGGGCAGCAGCGCTCCGGGCGGAATCGCGCCGGCCATGATCCGGCGTCGCAGTTCGTCTGCGACCAGCCGATACCGGCGAGGCTGTGGCGGGGTAGGCACGGTCATCCCGGGCTGCGGCACCCGGTGACCCGGGACAACGTACCGCCGCCGGAGAGAGGTACCACGAGTAGGTCCATCGACGGCCCCCATGGCAGCACTGATCTGCCGACCTGACGCCAGCCGCTCCGTGCGTAGATCTTCCGGGCGGTCGAGCGGGGGTCGGAGGCGAGGGTGGCGTACGGCTCTGGCCGGTCGGCGAGCAGCCGGTGCATCAGCTCAGCGCCGATGCCTTGGCCCCGCCGGTCCGGGTGGACGATCCACTCCATGACCGCGAACTTCTCGACGTCGCGCAGCGCGGCAGGCGGCTCGCGATCGGCGCGCTGCCACCAGGTGCCGGACGGCATGGTCCATCCATAAGCCGCGCCCGCCAGCAAGCCGAGTTCGACGGCGGCAACCAGGGTGAAGCCCCTGCGTTCCGCCTCGCCGGGCAGGCCGTCACGGAACCTGGCAACCTGCTCCGGGCCCTCGTCATAGGGCGGCTCAGCGTAGACGATCTTGTATAGGTCGGCCACCGGGCCGAAGAAGCTGGTTGCCAGGTTGCCGGGGCTGGTGAGGTAGACGACCTCGCTTTCCGGGCCACCGATCATCTTCGAAACCCACTCGTGGCCGCACGCGCGACACTTGCATAAGGTGCCGTCCTGGCCGATGGTGCAGACCTCGCCCGCCTCGGCCCGCGCATGTTCACGGAGGTCGTGGGAGCCGCAGCGGGGGCAGCGGCGAGCCGGTTCCCGGATGGCCATGTATCGAAGCCTAGACTCGCACTCGCTCCATCAATTCGCCGTACATAGGCCGGGCCCGTTCGCGGTTTGGAACGGCGGCGGCAACCTTCCGGGCCAGCGTGCGCACCAGTTCGTTGTGCTGGTCGCGGGGCAGCCGGTCGAGCAGATCCGCCGCGAGGCGCAGCCCGTCGGGGATATGCCCTCCCTGGGTGAGGGCGGCGGCCCGATGCAACTGCACCTGCGTGCGCAGCCGCTGCTGCGACACCGGGTACAGCTTCAGCGCCCGCTCCTGCGCGGCGCTTGCGAAGTCGTAGAGACCAGCGTGGGTGTATACCCACGATTCAGTGTGCCGCAGCCGATGCTCCGGCCACCCCCACAGGGATTCGACATCTTCCGCTACCTCGACGGGAAGCGCCTCGACGTGGTCAGCCAACCGCCGGACCGTGTCCACCGCCTCCCCGTGCCGTCCGGCGAGTGACAAGGCTTGCGCCCGCCCGGCCAGCAGACCACACGTGGCCGCCGACGCCGGCTCGTCCAGCAACGAAACCTGCTCAGACAGTGCCACCAAGGCGGCTGGCGAGCGGCCGTCGTAGCAGCCGTTGACGACATCCCACGCTCGGGTGAGCACCCGCGTGTCCGCGTCGCCAGATTCGTCTGCTACCCGCTGCGCCGTACGCCACCAGCGGCGGGCGATCGCTGCCTGCCCGGAGCCGACGAGGCCCAGCGCGATGATGACCGACAGGTGCGCGGCGACGCGCAGCAGCATTGGGCGCCGGTTGCCGCGGTCGACGGCGAGCTGGTGCTGCAACACGGTCAGGTCCCGCCCGAGTTGGGCCATCAGTTGGTCGTGGGGCTGGAGGTAAAAGCCGCGCCCGTAGTCGGCGACGAGTACGGCCCACTCATCCCACTCGACGTCCACAGCCACGCCCAGCCCATGGCGCAGGGCCTCCCACCCGACCAGCCGGTCCGTTGCGGGAACGGCTGCAAGAGCGCCCATAGCTTGCAGGATCGAACGTCTCCGCATGTCGGTGTCGCCTGCCTGTCTGCTCGCGAATGCAGCCTCAAGTGCATTACCGGCCGCCAGCTCGCGGTCGTACGCGGCAACCACCTCAGCGGTCGGCGGGCGTTCACCCCGCTCGATCTGCCCAAGGTAGCCAAAGTCGTAGGCGATCTGCTCGGCGAACTTGCGCAGCGACCAGCCCGCGGCCTTGCGGTGCTGCCTGAGCATTACCCCGAAATCTTCCATAACGCTCCCAGCGTGTGGGCTTCCGCGTGGGCCCACGTGCTCACGGCTGCCGCAAACCCAACGTAATGGGCACGCTACACCTGCTGGCCGGTCTTGAAGGCCGGCGCGAATGGCCCGGTCTTCGTGTCCGGAAACCAGCACCATCCACTGGCAGCCCGGTGGCCGTACCGCCGATTGAGGCTGCGGTCGCCGGGCGGGGCGGCCCTGCCCGGAATCCCCCTCCGCCAGGGCCGCCCCTTCCAAGCGACGAAGGAGCCGACCGATGAACCGAGGCACCGTCTACGGCGGCGCACCACCCCGGCTACACCCGCGCCAGGTCCGCGACCGGCAATTCTCCACTGTGAGCTTCGGCCGGCGCGGCCTCGACCCGCAGGAGGTACGCCAGTTCCTGCACCGGGTCGCGCTCGAACTGGCCACCCTGCATCAGGACGTGAACCGGCTGAGCGAGGAGAACACCCGGATCAAGCGGGCGCTGCGCGACTGGCAGAGCAGCCAGGCACAGCGGCGGCTGTCGTGACCCGCCACGTCATCCATCTGCCGGTGACCGTGCCGGAGTTGGCCGGCGCGCTCCGGTTCGCGTACACATTGACCCGTTCGCTGGCCCTGATTCCGGGGATCGAACTGGCCGGGACGACCGTCTCCGCCGAGGACACTCAGCACGTACGCCACTGGGTCTTCTGCGACCGGATCATTCCGGACCGGAGCCGGTGCGCGCGCCGGGCCGACCACGACGGACCCTGCGGCCCCTATCAGACCGGCCAGACAATAAGGGAGAGGCCGCCACGGGGGGAGCGGCCTCTCCGGTGATGTACGTTACTCCGTCCCCGGCCGTGTTGTGATCCCGGGGCGGCTACTTTTTTTCGCGATCTGCGTGCCGTGCCCGTCGAGTCGGGCGCGGTGGGGTGGGCCGACCGCTCCGCTGCGTCGGCCAGAGGGCCGACCCACCCCGGCCTGACCGTGGGCGTCAGGCCGCCGGCCGGACCTGCCTGTACCCCCGAGGTCCGGCCAGCCTCCGGGTGGGTCAGGGCCCACCCGGAGGAGTTCGTTCAGCCGTTCGGGAACAGCTTTCCGTAGTCGGCGTACGCCATGGCGACGTCCGCCTGGGCCCAGAACCGGTGGTAGCGGAACTCCGGCTCCGGCCCACCGTCGAGGTACGCCTGGACCTTCGGCCACGCCGGGTCGTTCTTGTAGAACGACCGGATGTCGACGAAGCTCTTGCCCGGGGCGATGACGTCACCGTTGGGCATCCGGCCGGTCCAGCCCTGCGGGATGTAGAGGCCCTGCCCGGTGCTGGCGTCGTAGACGTCGTCGAAGCGCCGGTAGTCGCCCCGCTTCTCCACCGTCGACACACCCTGGGCGTCGCTGGTGCCGTGCAGCGCGTCCAGCAGCCCCTTGGCGGTGTTCTTCGCCGCCGTGTTGCCCGAGCGGGCCGCGTACGCGATGAGCGTGCGGGCGTAGGCGGCGGCGACCCCGACGTCCTGGCCCTTGACCGTCACCTCGACGTGCAGGTTGGTGTTCGGCTGCGGGTTGGTCGGGTTCCAGTTCGCGGGCTGCCCGCTCCAGCGCATGTCCGACGGGATGGACCAGTTGGCGCCCAGCGTGGTGTTGGCGATCGCCCACGGCACCCACTTGTCCAGCAGCGCCTTGGCCCGGGTGTTGCCGCTGACCAGGTACAGCTCGGCGATGCGCTGCATCGACCACGCCTGCATGCCGAACCACTGGTTCGACGGCGGGTCGTTGTAGACCGGGTCCTCGTCATAGAACATGCCGTAGAAGGTGGCCGTACCGGCCGGCGGCTGGCCGTAGTGCCCGCCCCAGCTGTTGGTCGCGCCACCGGCGATGCCGCCCTCGGCCGACTGCAACCAGGTGTAGAGCTCCAGCTGCCGGTTCAGGCTGTTGGTCCAGTCCGCTGCCGCCGTCGGCGACCGCGGCTTCAGCTCGTCGACGTTGGTCAACGCCCACGCCGCGAACGGGTTCTGGTAGCCGAAGTGGCTGTGGCTGGAGCCGATCCGCCACGACCAGTTCTGGCTCGCCTCGTACGCCCCGCCCCAGGCGTAGTACCAGGAGAGCAGGTAGTGGGCGGAGTCGCGGCCGCTACCCGCCGGGCAGGCGCTGGCCCCGACGCAGTTGCCGATCCGCTTGAAGTACTTGTCGAACAGCGCGTACCTCAGGTAGTCGCCCATCCTGGCGGCCTTGGCCACGGTGGCCGCCACATCGGCCGCCTTGTTCTGCTCCTTGGCCCAGGTCAGGGCCCAGTACGCGGCCTGCACGGCCCGGGCGTCTGCGTCCGGTGCGTTGGTGTACTTCCACTGCCGCGCCGGGGCGTTGGACTCCTTGATGAACAGGTCCAGGTAGCCGTACTGGCCGCCGTGGCGGAAGGTGTCGCAGGACGGCTGCGGCACGGTCTCCCACACCGACTCCTGGGTGCCCCGCTGGAAGGTGTTGATGTACGCCGGGCGGGTGGTGCCGTCGCCGCAGCGGCCGTAGCCGTAGACGTTGTCCACGTCCAGCAGCCAGTGCATGCCGTAGATCGAGCCGGTGCCGTAGGTGGACTGCAACTCGCTGCGCAGCGGGTCCTGGCCGACCGAGACGTTCGGCTCCAACTGCGACGGGTACTGGCTGGGCAGGTCGTGCTCGGCCGCGTACTGGGGGGTGCCGGGCGAGCCGGCGGTCGGTTGGTCGGCCGCAGACGGGATGATGTACCTCTCCATCACCGTCCAGGCGTTGTTGAACGGCGCCCAGTTCTGGGTCACCCGGCCGTAGTAGGCCTCCAGCCACAGCCAGAAGCTGAACGCCTCGGAGGTGGTCTCGTGGCCGTGGTCCGGCGCCTCGACGATGAGGGTCTCGATGGAGTGGTACGGCACGCCCTCGGGGCTGAAGTAGCCCGAGTTCTTGATCTTGCCGTACTGGGTGAGGAACCGCTGGACGTACTCGCCGTCGCCGCCCGGCACGTCGTTGTCGATCTCGGTAACGGTGACGGTGGCCGACGTGTGGCCCGACGCCGAGGCGGTGATGGTGGCGGTGCCGCCGACGGTGTCGGCGTCCTCCGCCGCACGGACGGTCACGGTGGCGCCGGTGCTCCAGTTGGTCGGGGTCAGCGTCAGCGTGGTCGGCGTGACGGTGATGTCGGGGTCGCCGGTGCGCGCCAGGGTCACCGCGACGTTGGAGGTGGGCGCCCGGTTGAGCTTCAGGTTGAACGTCGCGCTGCCGCCCTCGGGCACGCTCAACGCGGTCGGGGTGGCCACCAGCGCCGGCGAGGTGGCGGCGGTGACGGTGAACGCCCGCTCGGCGACCGCCGACAGACCGCTGTTGTCGTACGCCCTGGCCTGCACGGTGTAGTCACCGGCCGGCAGGCTCTCCAAGGTGTACGCGTACGGCGCGGTGGTGTCGGTGTTGACCAGCAGGCCGTTGCGGTAGAACTCGACCCGGGCGATCGTGCCGTCCGGGTCGCTCGCGGTGGCGGTCAGCGGCACGGTCGCCGGGGCCACGAACGGGCCGGCGGGGATCGACAGGCTCACCGTCGGCGGCTGCTGCGTCGTGCCGCCGCAGGTGACCCCGTTGACCGAGAACGACGTCGGTTTCGGGTTGCTGCCGGTGTAGGAGCCGTTGAAGCCGATGGTGGTGCTGGCCCCGGTGGCGAGGCTGGCGTTCCACGACTCATTGACGGCGGTGACCTGGTTGCCGCTCTGACTCCACCGGGCCGACCAGCCCTGGGTGACCTGCTGGTTGCCGGGGAAGGCGAACCGCAGCGTCCACCCGTTGATCGGGTCGCCCAGGTTCCGGATGGTGACGTTGGCGGTGAAGCCGTTGCTCCAGTCGTTCGTCGTGTAGACCACGTCGCAGGCCGGCGCGGCCTGTGCGGCGCCGGCGGGGACGGTCACCCCGGCGAGCGCCAGCGCCGCGGCGGCGAGCCACGCCAGGCGGCGACGTCTTGACAGATTTCTCATCTGCGCGGTGTCTCCTCGGACCAGGCCGGGGTCGGTGCCGCCCCGGCGGTGACGCCTCGCCGACGACAGGACCGCGAGGCGCCAGTGGATGGTGGTCGACCCGGCCCGGGGCCGGGAGCTGCGGGGCGCCGTTCGGGACGCTGCTGCACCCGCTGCTGGCAGGACGCCGTACCGGTCGTGCCGGGTGCCCTCGGCGACCCGCGCTCGCACGTACCTGGCTCCGCGCGGTCGATCGACAGTGTGCCATGGAAGCGCTCCCAGCACCAGAGACGGGACTTCCGGAAACACCGCGTTGTTTCGATCTCGTTTTGGGGCTTTCACAAAGTCGTGACGGGCGTTACAGTCGCAGCAACGTCGATGGGAGCGCTTCCATCGACAGAGTTCCAGGCGAAAGATCGCCCGGTGTTGTGCCCACGGCACCGGGGACAAGACCACAGGCCGACGGCGGGCCAGCCCGGACGCCGCCGTCAGCCGTCGCCCCACCAAAGTGGAGGGAGGTGGATCCTCAAGCCACTCGCGTGGCCCGGCTCCCGCGCGACACGCACGACTGGGACGCCAATCCGCACGTGCGTGTACCGCAACACGGTGGGGACGGGGGTTGCCCTCCCCCGTCCCCACACTAAACCCCCGTTCACGATGGGAAAAGAGGCCGACGGGTCAGACGCGCATCACCCGCGCGCACCGCACGGCAGTCGACCCGCCCGCCGACCGCCAACCGCGACGCCCCGCCGACCGCCCGGGCGCGCGCCGCCGGTCCGCCCGTGGAACTCGGTGCACCCGGTCCCGCCGCACCCGACGCCCGACCGGCCAGCGCCCACCCTTCCCAGTTTCTGCCACCCCCCGCCATTCCGGCTGCCCGCCGTCTGCGACGATCGGGCCCCGGCGGGCACCGCCTACCCTCTACCCTTGATTGGGAGCGCTCCCGGGCTCAGGCGGTCAACCCCCCATCCACGAGGAGAACCCATGTCGATGCTCACCAGGCGGCACCTGCTCCGCCGCGCGGCGCTCTCGGCCACCGCCGCCACCCCGGCCGGTGCCGCCCTCGGCGCCACCGCCGCCACCACCGTGGCCGGCGCCGCCCTCAGCGGCTGCCAGCCCGGCGACCCCACCGACCGCACGGCCACCGCCACCAGCCCGGCCAGCCGACTGCCCTTCCCGCCGGACTTCGGCTGGGGCGCGGCCACCTCCGCGTACCAGATCGAGGGCGCCGCCAAGGAGGACGGCCGCGGCGAATCGGTCTGGGACACCTTCAGCCGCGCACCGGGGCGCACCCGCAACGGCGACACCGGCGACGTCGCCGCCGACCACTACCACCGCTATGCCGAAGACCTCGATCTGATGCGCGACCTGGGGCTGCGCAGCTACCGGTTCTCCATCTCCTGGCCGCGCATCCAGCCCGACGGCACCGGCGCCGCCAACCAACGCGGCCTCGACTTCTACCGTCGCCTCGTCGACGGCCTGCACGAGCGCGGCATCGCCCCGATGGCCACCCTGTTCCACTGGGACCTGCCCCAGACCCTGCAGGACGCCGGTGGCTGGGAGTCCCGCGACGTCGCCAACCGCTTCGCCGACTACGCCGACATCGTCTTCGCCGCCCTCGGCGACCGGGTGCCGGTCTGGTTGACCATCAACGAACCCAAGACCGTGGTGCAGAACGGCTACCTCACCGGCCACCACGCCCCCGGCCGGCAGGACCCGGACGCCGCGTACCTGGTCGCCCACCACCTGCAACTCGCCCACGGCCTCGCTGTACAGGCGCTGCGCGCGAGCGGCGGCACCGGTCGCATCGGCCCGGCCTTCAACCTGCACCCGTGCTACCCCGCCGACGACTCCGCCGACGCCGCCGAGGCCACCCGGCTGTACGACGGCTACGAGAACCGCCTCTACCTCGACTCGGCACTCAACGGCAGCTACCCCGACGACGTGCTGGCCGACCTCGGGCCGAACAGCCGGATGGTCCGCGGCATCCGCGACGGTGACCTCAAAATCATCTCCGCCCCGATCGACCTGCTGGCCGTGCAGTACTACACCCCGATCTACGTCACCGCCTCCGGCGGCACCGTCCGCCGCTGGCCCACCTCGGAGGCCAGCTGGCAGCAGATCTACCCGGACGGGATGTACGACATCCTGACCCGCGTCACCCGCGACTACGGACCGATCCCGCTCACCATCACCGAGAACGGCCTGCCCACCCCCGACGTGCTCGCCGCCGACGGCACGATCGAGGACACCGGTCGGGTCACCTTCCTGCGCGACCACCTCGCCGCCGCCCACCGCGCCATCACCGACGGGGTGCCGCTGGAGAGCTTCCACGTCTGGTCCCTGCTCGACAACTTCGAGTGGGCCGAAGGCTACGACCAGCGCTGGGGCCTGATCTACATCGACTATCCCACCCAGCGGCGGGTGCTCAAGCGCAGCGCCCACTGGTACCGCCAGGTCATCGCCGACAACGCCGTCTGAGGTGCAAGGAAGGGCACCTTATTAACGCCTGGGGTAGATGAAGGGCCCCCTTTTAACACCCGCCGCCCGGCGAGCGCGGCCCGGCTGGTCGCCCATACCGCGCTCGCCGGCGGACCAACTGGCCGCCGGCGGGCAAGCCACCACTGCCGGTCGTCACCTGCCGTCGGGGATGACCGACAGACGGCGGTCACGGCGCTGATCAGGGCATTACCCGGTGCGGCGGCCCTGTCCTCTAGATTCGTCCGCATGGATCACTCCACCGCACCGCTCGGACGGCCGTTCTGGACCTTCTGGAGCGCGGCGGCAGTGGCCAACCTCGGTGACGGCATCCGGGTGGCCGCGTTCCCGTTGCTGGCCGCCGCGCTCACCGACGACCCGCTGGCCGTGGCCGCCGTCGCCGCCGCCCAGTTTCTGCCCTGGCTCGTCTCCGGCCTGCTCGCCGGCGCCCTCGCCGACCGCCGCGGCGCGCGCACGCTGCTCGCCGCCGCCGACGCCGGGCGGGTCGTCGTGCTGGCCACCCTCGCCACTGCGGTCGCCCTGGGCTGGGCCACCATCGCCCTCGTCGTCACGGCCGCGTTCCTGCTCGGCGTCGGCGAGACCATCCGCGACACCGCCGCTCAGACCGCCGTACCCCGGCTCGTCCCCGACGCCCAACTGGAGAAGGCCAACGGACGGCTCGTCGCCGGTGAGATCGTCGGCAACGAGTTCGTCGGCCCACCCGTGGGCGCCCTGCTGTTCGTCGTCGGTGCCGCCATCCCGTTCGCCGTCAACGGCGCCACCCTCGCCCTGGCCGTGATGCTCGTACTCTCGCTGCCGCTGAGCCTGGCCCACCGCGCCACCCGGCAGACCACCGACACGCCCGGCCCGACCGGCGGCGACGGGCTCCTGGCCGGCCTACGCTGGCTCGCCCGCCAGCCCATGCTGCGCACGCTGGTGCTCGTCGGCGCGGCGGTCGCCGCCGCCGACAGCGCCTGGTTCGCGATCTTCGTGCTCTACGCCCGCGACGCCCTCGGCCTCGGCGCCATCGGCTTCGGCCTGCTGCTGGCCACCGGCGCGGCCGGCGGCCTGATCGGCTCGTTCACCGCCGACCGGCTGATCGCCCGGTTCCGCCACCGGCCCGTGCTCACCTGGTCGATGGCGGTCACCGCAGGCGTACCGATCCTGCTGGCCGTGG
>NZ_JBFBAO010000174.1:0-13941 GCF_040682255.1 Micromonospora sp. NPDC051296
GGGTCATCGTCACGATCGTGTTCTTCCTGGCGCGGCTCGGTGGGGACGCGGCCGCGTTGCTGGCGCCGGCGGACGCCACGCCTGAACAGGTCGAGGCGATCCGGGTCAGCTACGGCCTGGACCAGCCGATCTACGTGCAGTACCTCGACTACCTGCGGGGCATCGTCACCTTCGACCTCGGTCAGAGCGTCAGCTACCGCCAGCCCGTCACCGACCTGGTCGTACCGGCGATGCTGAACACCGCCCAGCTCGCGCTCACCGGCTTCGTCATCGCCCTCGTGGTCGGCATCGCCCTGGGCGCCGTCGCCGGGATGCGCGCCGGATCGCGGTACGACCAGGCGGTGCGCGCGCTGTCGGTGCTGGGGCAGTCGGTGCCGCCGTTCTGGCTGGGCATGCTGCTGGTCCTGCTGTTCTCCATCACCCTGGGCTGGCTGCCCGCCTTCGGGTCGGAAGGGTTCGCCAGCCTGATCCTGCCGGCCTGCGCGCTGGCCGCCCTCCCGCTCGCCTCGATCGCCCGGCTCACCCGCTCCTCGGTGCTGGAGATCGTGGGTCGGGACCAGACGCTGTTCGAACGCGCCAAGGGGGTGGCGCCGGCCGTGCTGGTGACCCACATCCTGCGGAACGCCTCGCTGCCGGTGGTGACCCTCGCCGGCATCCAACTGGGCGCGATGTTCTCCGGGACCATCGTCGTGGAGAACCTCTTCGCCTGGCCGGGGGTGGGGCAGCTGGCCATCCAGGCCATCCAGGCCCGCGACTACGCGTTGATCCAGGGCATCGTGGTGATCAACACCCTGGTCTTCGTGGCCCTGCTCTTCCTCGTCGATCTCTCCTACGGCTGGCTCGACCCGCGGGTGCGTACGCACTCGACGGCCGCGCCGCAGAAGGTGGGTGCGCCGGCATGACCACCGACCTCGCACCGACGACCTCGCGCACCGGCACGCCGGGCGTCCGGTCGCGGCGCCGACCGCGTCGCCGGTCCGGCCGCTGGCCCTGGTTCTCCGGAACGGTGATGGCGATCTTCGCGCTATGTGGCGCGTTCGGCGGGCTCATCTCGCCGCACGACCCGAACAAGGTCGACCTGAGCCAGTCGCTCAAGCCACCGGTGTTCGCCGGCGGCAGCGCCAGCTACCTGCTCGGCACCGACCAGCTCGGCCGCGACGTGCTCAGCCGGCTGCTCGCCGGGGCGCAGGTGTCGTTCCTCGTCGCGGCCGGCGCGGTGCTCATCGCCGGCCTGTTCGGCCTGGTCGTCGCGCTGCTCGCCGGGTACCTGGGCGGCCGGCTCGACACCGTGCTGACCCGCGTCGCCGACGCGTCGATGGCCTTCCCGGTGGTGCTGCTGGCCATCGTCATCGTGGCCATCTACGGCAAGGGCGTCACCGTGGTGATCCTGGTGCTGGTGGTGGCCGGCTGGCCGCAGTACGCCCGGGTGCTGCGCAGCGAGGTGATCCGGATCCGCCACCAGGACTTCGTGACCATGGCCAGGATCATGGGCGGCGGCCGGTTCTGGGCGATCACCCGGCACGTCGTGCCGAACCTGATCCCGACCCTGCTGGTGCTGGCGACCCTGCAGGTCGGCCTGGCCATCATCGCCGAGGGCTCGCTGAGCTTCCTCGGCATCGGCGTCCCGCCGCCGGCCGCCTCCTGGGGCAACATGCTCGCCGACGGGCGTACCTTCCTCGCCACGGCATGGTGGCTGCCGGTGGTGCCCGGCGTCGCGTTGAGCCTCACCGTGCTGGCGGCGAACCTGCTGGGCGACTGGCTCCGCCAGGCCCTCGACCCCGCGACGAGGCGGTAGGAGATGCTGCAGATCACCAACCTCACCACCCACTACTTCCTCGGCGGGCAGGCCGCCGCCGCCACCCGTGGCGTCACCCTGACCCTGCCGAAGGGCTCGGCGATGGCGATCGTCGGGGAGTCGGGCAGCGGCAAGAGCACGGTGGCGATGAGCGTCATGCGGATGATCCGCCCACCGATCGGCGACATCACCGAGGGGGAGATCCGGGTCGGCGGCACCGACGTCACCCGGGCCACGCCCCGGCAGATGCGGGAGATCCTGCGTACGCTGATCGGCTTCGTGCCGCAGGACCCGACCACCGCGCTGGACCCGCTCTACACGATCCGCTCGCAGATCGTCGAGGCGATGCCGCACGTCGAGCGGGCCCGCCGCGACGAGGTGATCGTCGACCTGCTCACCTCGCTCGGCATCGTCAACGCGGCGGCCCGGCTCAAGGAGCACCCGCACCAGTTCAGCGGCGGGATGCGGCAGCGCGTCGCGATCGCGATCGCGCTGGCCAAGGAACCGCAGCTGCTCATCGCCGACGAACCGACCACCGCGCTCGACGTGACCACCCAGATCGGCATCCTGCGGCTGCTGGACCGGCTGCGCCGGGAGCGTCACCTCACCACGATGTTCATCACCCACAACATCCGAGTGGCCCGGCTGGTCTGCCAGGACGTCGCGGTGATGTACGGCGGCGTGGTGGTGGAGTCCGGCCCGCTCACCGCGGTGGCCGACAACCCGTCGCACCCGTACACCCGGGCGCTGCTGGACGCCAGCTCGCTCGACGTCGGGCCCCGGCAGCGCCTGCGGGCGATCTCCGGCAGCCCGCCGTCGCTCACGTCGATGCCGCCCGGCTGTCCCTTCGCCCCCCGCTGCCCGAGCGCGACCGAGATCTGCCGTCAACAGATGCCGGCCACGACAAAGCGGCCGGACGGCGCGTCGTACGCCTGCTGGAACCCGGTGAACTCATGAGCGACAGAATTCTCGAAGCCGTCGACGTCTCCAAGACGTACCGCAGCCGCACTGCCGGCACCACCCACGCGCTGACCGAGGTCAGCTTCGGTGTCGCCCGGGGCGAGATGGTCGGCCTGGTGGGGGAGTCGGGCAGCGGCAAGACCACGCTGATGCGCATCCTGCTCGGCATCGAACAGCCCACCAGCGGCACGGTGAGCTTCCGGGGTACGGCCCAGTCGCAGTTCGCCGCCGAGCACCGGCGCGACTTCTTCAACTCGGTCTCCGCGGTCTTCCAGAACCCGTACAGCTCGCTCAACCCGCGCCGGCGGCTGTGGGACATCATCACCGAGCGGCGGTCGATCGAACGCCGGGCCGGCCGGGCCGAGCGGCGGGCCCGCGCGGCCGAGCTGCTGGACCTGGTGTCGCTGCCGCCGGAGTTCGCCGACCGGTTCCCGCACCAACTCTCCGGTGGGCAGCGGCAGCGGGTGGCGATCGCCCGCAGCCTGTCCGAGGAGCCGGACGTCATCGTGCTCGACGAGCCGATGTCGGCCCTCGACGTCTCGGTCAGCGCCCAGATCGCGAACCTCCTGCTCGACCTGCAGGACAAGTTCCAGATGAGCTACATCTTCGTCGCCCACGACATGCACATGGTGCGCCATCTGTGTCACCGGGTCGCCGTGCTCCTGAAGGGCCAGATCGTGGAGCAGGGCACGGTGGCCGAGGTGCTCGGGAACCCCCGGCACGAGTACACCCGCAGCCTCATCGCCGCCTCCGAGCTGCGCTCGCTGGAGCCTGAGGAAGAGAGGATCCGACCGTGAAGATCACCGAAGTGTCCGCCCAACTGCTCAAGCCGACCGAGTTCGAGTTCCAGTGGAAGGACCAGCTCCCGCCGCGCCGGGTCGGCATGATCCTGCTGCGTATCCGGGACGACGAGGGTCACGAGGGCCAGTGCATCACCTGGCTGGCCGGGCCGGGTCAGTTCGAGGACATGCTGCCCCGGGTCCGCGACACGCTGGTCGGCCAGGACCCGCATGACATCGAGCGGTTCTCCTACGAGCTGACCGACAACCTGACCGCCCCCAACGCGGTCTCCTCGGGCGTGGACATCGCCCTCTGGGACCTGGTCGGCAAGATCCATGAGCAGCCCGTCTACAAGCTGCTGGGCGCGGCCCGCGACCGGGTCCGCGCGTACGCCAGCACGGTGCGCTACGACACCGTGCCGGAGTATGTCGACCTGGCGTTGCAGTGCCGGGAGGAGGGCTTCACCGCGTACAAGCTGCACGCCTTCGGGGTGCCGGACAAGGACATCGAGGTCTGCCGGGCGGTCCGCGAGGCGGTCGGCGACACCATGGACCTGATGCTCGACCCGGTCAACGCGTACGACCGGCAGGGCGCGTTCAAGGTCGGCAAGGTGCTGGAGGAGCTGGACTTCTACTGGTACGAGGCGCCGATCGAGGACGCCGACATCCAGGGCCTGACCGACCTCACCCGGTACTTCTCCATCCCGATCACCGCGGTCGAGAGCGTCGGCGGCGGCCTGAAGTTCGTGCCCCCGTACCTGGTGAACCACGCGGTGGACTCGGTGCGCTCGGTGGGTGACTGGACCGGTGGCATCACCGCCATGAAGAAGACCGCCGCGCTCTGTGAGGCGTTCGGGGTGAAGTTCGAGCCGCACAGCTACGGCTCGACGCTGATCCAGGCCGCGCACTTCCACGTCATGCTCGCCATCCACAACTGCGACCTGGTCGAGTTGCCGGTCCCCACCGGCGTGCTGGACCAGGGCATGAAGGACACCCTGCGGGTCAACGCCGACGGGTACGTGGACGCGCCGACCAAGCCGGGTCTGGGGTACGAGATCGACGAGGACGAGATCGACAAGCTGACCATCCGCCGGCTCACCGTCGGTGACGCCAGCTCGGTCGTCGGGCACTGACTCTCTCCTGAGCGCCGGCGCGGACGCGTCGGGTGGCCCTGGCCTCTTGACGGCGGGCGCGCCGGCGCGAAAACTTGACATAGACGTCAACTCAAGGGCCCGACTGGTGCCCGGACGGGGATGACACCCATGACGATCACCAACGAGCCCGGCTCGGACTTCACCCTCGCCGACCGGTTTACCCGGGGCGAGGGCCAGGTGTACCTGACCGCGATCCAGGCGCTCGTCCGGGTGCTGCTCGACCAGCGCCGGCGGGACGTCGCGGCCGGCCTGGACACGGCCGGTCTGGTTTCCGGCTACCCCGGGTCGCCGCTCGGCGGGGTCGACCTGGAGATGAACCGTCAGCAGGCGCTGCTGACCGAGCACCGGATCCGGCACCAGCCGGGGCTCAACGAGGATCTCGCCGCGACCGCGCTGTGGGGCAGCCAGACCGTCAACGAGCTGCCCGGCGCCACCGTCGACGGCGTATTCGGCATGTGGTTCGGCAAGGCCCCCGGGGTGGACCGGGCCGGCGACGCGCTGCGTACCGCCAACATCAGGGGCACCGCGCCGCACGGCGGCGTACTCGTGATCGCCGGTGACGATCCGGACGCCGCCTCGACCAACTTCCCGACCGACAGCAACGGCGCGTTCATCGACTGGGGCATGCCGCTGCTCTACCCCGGCAACGTGCAGGAGATCCTCGACCTCGCCGCGCACGGCATCGCGCTGTCCCGGGCCAGCGGACTCTGGGTCGGCTTCAAGATGGTCACCGACCTCGCCGACGCCTCCGGCTCGGCGGACGTCACCCCCGACCGGCTGCGGTTCGTGCTGCCCGAGGCGGGCTACACACCGAAGCTGCGCGTCAACACCCCCGGCCCGCCGATGCGCGAGGCCGAGCGGGATCTGGTCACCCACCGCCGGGCCATCGCGGCCAGCTACATCGAGGCCAACCAGCTCAACCCGGTCACCGTGGCGCCGCCGGCCGCCCGCATCGGCATCGTGGCGCCCGGCACCACCTACTACGACGTACGACGGGCCCTCGACCGGCTCGGCCTGGACGACGACGGCCTGCGCCGCGCCGGCGTACGGGTGAAGAAGGTGCTGGCGTTGTGGCCGGTGTCGACGGGGGAGTGGCGGGCCTTCGCCGACGGGCTGGAGCAGGTCTTCGTGGTGGAGGAGAAGGGTCCGCTGATCGAGCGGATGCTCAAGGAGGCCCTCTACGGCTGCCCGGCGGCGCCGGCGATCCACGGCAAGACCGACGCCGACGGCGAGCCCTTCCTGCCCGGGTACGGCGTCTTCACCACCGACCAGCTCGCCGCCGCCCTCGGGCCCCGGCTGCGCGACCTGCGGGAACTGGCCGGGACCCGTTCGGGGCCGGGAGGCCGGCGATTGGAGGCCCTGCCCAGCAGCACCACCCACGAGGTGCTCGCCGGCAAGCGACTGCCCCGACTGCCTCGACTGGAGTTCGTCGAGTCGTTCGTACGGGCCTGCCTGCGTGCCCGGCGTCGTCGGGAACACGAGATCGAGACCGAGGTCGAACGTTGGCGGCAGGCGTGGCTGGCACTGACCGAGACCCCGGCGGCCCGCGAGGACCGCGCCAGCGAAGGCAGGGTTCCGGCCTCGACCGCCGGTGTCGACGGGGCCGTACCGGAGCCCGATCGGTCAGCCGGGCCACCGGCGCCGCAGCCGCCGGTGCGGTCACTGCTGACGCCACGAGCACCGGTGACGTCGCCGCCGCCGCTACGAACGGCCGGACCGGCGGTACCGGGGTCGACGAGCCGCTGGCGGCTGCTCGCCACGACGGCGCTGGTCTTCTTCCTGATCGGCGGGGCCGCCGGTGTGACCGGCACCAGGGTGCTCCACGACGGCCAGCAGTCGCCGTCCGAGGGCCGGACCGACCGTCGTGACTTCGGTGAGCCGCCCAGCGGTACCGCCGTCGTCAGCGCTCCGGCGGCCGGGTGCGCGGCGGCCGGGCCCCGACCCGCCGGCACCGAACTGGTCGGCGACAGTGGCTTCACCACCGGAACCGCCGGTCCCTGGGACATGAGCGCGGCCACCGTGGACGTCTCCGCCGGGCACGGCCGGTTGTGGGCCCGGGTGCTGGGCGGCACGGCCGTTCCCTGGGACGCGATCCTCATGTACCGGGACGTCCGGCTGGTCGAGGGGCGGCGCTACATTCTCTCGTTCGACATTCTCACCAGCGCCCCGACCCAGATCCGGGTCACCGTGCAGGAGAACCTACCCCCCGAGTATCCGGCGACGCTCATGCGTGACCTCGACGCCGATCTGGTGCCCTGCCATCAGCGGCTTCCCTTCGTCGCGGACCGGAGTACCGAGCGGGGGGAGATCACCTTTCAGCTCGGCGGTCATCCCGAGACCTACCACGTCATGCTTGCCAACCTCTCGCTCGTCGAGGAAGCTGCGGTCCCGGACCCAAGCGGTTAGCTACTCGCTGTAGCGGTAGCGCTATCGATGTGATGTTGAAGCGGACCATGCTGGCGTCGGCACATGTCGATTCCCTCCCTGTAGGAGTGCTCAGTGGTCCGTTCTCCCATGTCCGCGTTGCCACCACCGGGTTCCCGGCCCAGACGGTTCGCCCGCCTGCTGGCCGGCACCGTGCTCGCCACGGTGGTGGGAAGCACCCTGGCGGCACCCGCCCAACCAGCGTCGGCGTCGCCCCTGGCGGAGCTGATCAGCAACGGCACCTTCGGCACCGGCTCCACGGCGTCCTGGTGGAACAGCCAGCACACCAGTTTCCAGGTCGCCGCCGGGCAGCTCTGCGTCGACGTGGCCGGCGGTACGACCAACGTGTACGACGCGTTGGTCGGCCAGAGCGGCATCACCCTGACCCAGGGGAAGGCGTACGCGCTCACCTTCGACGTCTCGGCGAGCGCCTCGGTCCACATCCGGGCCCGGGTGCAGCCCGAAGCCGCCCCACAGACGTCCACCCTCGACCAGGGCGTCCAAGCCGACGCTGGCCTGCGCCGGATCTCGGTCCCGTTCACCTCCTCGATCGGCACCTCCAGCGGGCAGCTGGTCTTTCAACTCGGCGGTCGGTCGCAGGCGGTGACCGTGTGCCTGGACAACATCTCCCTGATCGAGACGGAGCTGATCGGCAACGGCACCTTCGACAGCGCCACCACACCCTGGTGGCGTAGCAACACCGCGACCCAGCTCGGCGTGGACGGCCAACGGCTCCGGATCAACGTGGGCGGCACCACCGCCCAGCCCTGGGACGACATCGTCGGTCTGAGCGGCCTGACGCTGCGGGCTGGTCGCTCCTACCGGATCAAGTTCGACGCCTCGGCCAGCACCGCGCGTACCGTCCAGGCGATCGTGCAGCGGGAGGCCGCCCCGTACACTGCGCCGTTCAGTCGCGGCATCAACCTCACCACCACCCCCCAGAACTTCTCGTTCACCTTCACCTCTCCGCTGGCCGCCAGCGACGCGCAGGTGATCTTTCACCTTGGCGGCGGTCCCGCGTTCACTGCCTGGCTCGACAACGTCTCGCTGGTCGAACTGACCGAGGCGCCGTTCGATCCGGTGCGCTACTGGAACGGCGTGCTGCTCGACGCGTACCGCGCCTCGACCGGCACCGCAGCCGGTCCGACCGTGCTCGCCCGAGCCGGCGCGATGATGCACGGCGCGATCTACGACGCGGCCACCTCGGTGGTGCCGACCAGCCAGCCGTACCTGGTCCGGGTGCCGGTCACCGCGGACAGCGTCGCCCCGTCCCTGGAAGCGGCGATCAACAAGGCGGCGTACACCGCGCTGGTGGCGGCGTTCCCGGGCCGTAGTTTCACCACGAACCTGACCCACGCCACCGCCCAGCTTCCGACCGGCACCAGCCAGCTCCAACTCGACCGGGGCTCCTCGATCGGCGCGCAAGCAGCCGACGCCATGATCCAGGCCCGGAGCAACGACGGTTCCGCCAACAACACGCCGTACCAGTTGGACAACGTTCCCGGCTCGTGGCGGCCCACGGACTCCCGGCCGGCGCTGGCGCCGAACTGGGGTCTGGTCACGCCGTTCGCGATGACCTCGGGCGCGCAGTTCCGCCCGCCGTCGCCGCTGGGCGCCACCTCCTACGCGGATCTGCTCAGCAAGCCTGAGTACGGCGTCCAGCTCAACGAGGTCAAGGAGTTGGGCGCGAGGAACTCGACCTCGCGTACCGCCACCCAGACCGAGATCGCCCACTTCTGGGCCAACGACCTGGACGGCACGTACAAGCCGCCGGGGCAGTTGCTGGACCACACCACGATCCTGTCGGTGCAGCGTGGCCTGACCATCATGGAGAACGTCCGGCTCTACGGGCTGGTGGGGCTGGCACTCGGGGACGCCGGCATCGTCGCCCGCGACGGAAAGTTCCTGACCAGCATCGACCTGTGGCGACCGGAGACCGCGATCCAGCGCGCCCACGAGGACGGGCGACCGGAAACCGTCGCGGACGCCAACTGGCGACCGTTGTCCAAGGACCTCGCCGGGGTCAGCTTCTCCCCGCCGTTCCCGGCGTACGCCTCCGGGCACGCCACCTTCGGTGGGGCCTGGGCGGGGATCATGCGGCTCTACTTCGGCACCGACGACCTGGCCTTCACCGCCGCCACCGATGACCCGTACGCGCCGGGGGTCACCCGGAGCTTCACCAGCTTCAGCCAGGCGGCGATCGAGAACGCGATAAGCCGGATCTACCTCGGGGTGCACTTCCGGATCGACGCCGACGCCGGTGTCGCCTCCGGCAACGCGCTGGCGGAGCACGTCTTCGCCAACCAGCTTCGCCCGTAGGCGGCTCCGCCCAGTTCTCTTCGATGCTGTTCTGGGTACGGCCGCGGCCGTACCCAGAACGGGATCACCTGCTCGGCGGCCTCAGCGGCCGGGGTCCGGCGCCGGCTCGGCGTCCGCCGCCGGCAGGTCGACCGTCACCTCCAGACCGCCACCGGGCTGCGCGACGGCGGCCACCGTGCCGCCGTGCGCGTCGCACACCGCCCGGACGATGGACAGGCCGAGCCCCGACCCGCGCGCCCCGGTCCGTTCCCGGCCACCCCGCCGGAACGGCTCGAACAGCCCCGGCACGTCGGCCTGGTCCACCTCGAAGCCGGTGTTGCCCACCACCAGCCAGGAGCGTTGCCCGTCCGACCCGGTCCGCACCCAGAGCCGGCCGTGCAGGTGGTTGTAGCGGACCGCGTTCTCGATCAGGTTGCCGGCCAGCCGGTCCAGCAGACCGGGATCGCCGACGACCGGCGCCGGTTCCAGTGAGGTCTGCACGTCCAGCTTGATCCGCTCCACCTCACGGCGCACCGCGGACAGCGCGTTGACGGTACCGGCGGCCAGGTCGCACTCGGTGCGCCGGCCGAGCCGGCGACCCGTCTGCGCCTCGCTGCGCGCCAACACCAGCAGCGCGTCGACCAGGCCGTTGGCCCGCTCGGAAGCGTCGCGCACCACGGTCGCCATCCGGCGGTACTCGGCCGTGTCCGCCTCGTCGTCGCTGAGCGTCACGTCGATCTCGGTACGCATCACCGCCAGCGGCGTACGCAGCTCGTGCGAGGCGTTGGCGACGAACCGCTTCTGCGCCTCGAAGGCGGCGGCGATCCGGTCCAGCATCGCGTCGAAGGTGTCGGCCAGCTCGGCCACCTCGTCGTCCGCGCCGGAGTAGCCGATCCGCTGGTCCAGCGTGGTCTCGCCGAGCCGCCGCGCGGTGGCGGTGACCTGGTGCAGCGGCCGCAGCGCCCGGCCGGCGACCGCGTACGCGCCGACCACGCCGACCACCCCGATCGCCAGCAGCGCGGCGAGCCCCTTGGCCAGCAGCTCTCCGGAGGCCGAGTCGACCAACTGCCGCTGCCACGCGGCCGCGTCCAGCGAGCGCCCGTCGGCCAGCAGCACCGTGGTGCCGGGCAGCAGTTCGTCGGTGGGTCGCAGCGCGTCGCGCACCAGCAGCCAGGCCAGCAGCACCAGGATCGCGCCGGCCCCGACCAGCAGGACGCCGTTGAGCAGGGTCAGCCGCAGCCGCAGCGTCGGGCGCAGGCGCAGGCTGGGCCGGCGCCGCAGGACCGCCATCACGCCGGCACCTCGGCCGTACGGTAGCCGGCGCCCACCACCGTCTCGATCAGCGGAGGATCGCCGAGCTTGCGGCGCAGCGTCATCACGGTGACCCGGACGATGGTGGTGAACGGGTCGGTGTTCGCGTCCCAGACCCGCTCCAGCAGCTCCTCGCTGGACACCACCGCGCCGCGCGCCTTGAGCAGCTCGCGGAGCACGCCGAACTCCTTGTTGGTCAGCTCCACCGGCACGCCGCCCCGGGTGGCCGTACGGCGGGCCGGATCCACCACCAGGTCGGCCAGCTCCAGCACCGGTGGGGCCGCCGGGGTGGCCCGCCGGCCCAGCGCCTGCACCCGCGCGACCAGTTCGTCAAAGGCGAACGGCTTGGGCAGGTAGTCGTCCGCGCCGAGCTGCAACCCCTCGACCCGGTCGGCGACCGTCCCGCTGGCGGTCAGCATCAGCACCCGGGTCAACGCGCCGGACGCGGCCAGCTCGGCGCAGATCTGGTCGCCGTGCATGCCGGGCAGGTCCCGGTCGAGCACCACCACGTCGTAGCGGGTGACGAAGGCCATCTCGTGACCGCTGTCGCCGTCGTACGCGACGTCCACGGCCATCCCGCGTTTGCGCAGCCCCCGCGCGATCGCGTCGGCGAGGTTGCGCTCGTCCTCGACCACCAGTACCCGCATGTCCAGCCCCCTCCTCGCCCGCGACCACCCGACAACCTAGTGTCAGTGGCCAAGCCGCCGTACCGCCCCGGCCAGGGTTGCCGGAAACCTTCGCCGGGAGCGATGCTCCCGGCAGGAAGCGACGGGAGTCGGTACGTGACCACATCGGGGCGGGACATCGCGTACCGGGGCTTCCGCTTTCCCGCCGACCTGGCCACCGGCAGCCGAATCGGGCTACGGGCCGGCCGGCGCGGGCTGGCGCCGGGTGGCGCGGTGGAGCGGCTGACCCACCCCGACCCGGACGGCCGGACCCGCCGGTACGAGTGGGGCACCTGGACGTCGCCGCCGGTGCCGGTCGGCTTCGCGGTACGCGAGGTGGTGCCCTCCTGGACCGCGGACGCCCCGGCCGGCTGTTGGCTGCGCGCCGAGCTGCGCGGCTGGCACGGCGACGCGCCGACCACCGGCTGGTACGCGCTCGGCGACTGGGCGGCCGACGAGACCGCCGTCCGGCGCACCTCGATACCCGGCCAGCGGGACGCCGCCGCCCGGGTCGAGACCGACACCCTGCTGGTCGGCGACGCGACCGTGACCGGCTGGCAACTGCGGATGACCCTGTTGCGCCCCGAGGGTGCCCGACGCGGCCCGGTGCTGCGCACGGCCGGCGCGGTCGCCTGCGGTGCCCCACCGGCGGCCAACGCACCGGCACACCCGCCGGCAACGGGCCGCGGGCGGGTGCTGGACGTACCGTGCTGGTCGCAGCGGCTGCACGCCGACCGGTCCCCGAACTGGGGCGGCGGCGGAGACGCCTGGTGCAGCCCCACGTCGGCGGCGATGGTGCTGGCGTACTGGGACGCCTCGCCAGCACCGCGGCACTACGCGTGGGTCCGCCCGCCCGGTCCCCGGCCGGCGGTGGTGCACGCCGCGAGACAGTGCTACGACCACGCGTACGCCGGGACCGGGAACTGGTCTTTCACCACCGCGTACGCCGGGCTGCACGGGATGGACGCCTTCGTGACCCGGCTGCGGTCGCTGACCGAGGCGGAGGCGTTCGTGGCCGCCGGCATCCCGCTGGTGCTTTCCGCCGCGTACCGCCGCGGGCAGGTGCCCGGGCTCGACTACGACACGGCCGGGCACCTGCTGGTGCTGGTCGGCTTCACCTCGGCGGGCGACCCGGTGCTCAACGACCCGTACGCCCCGACCGACGACGCGGTACGCCGTACCGTGCCCCGGGACCGCTTCGAGGCCACCTGGCAGACCGGCAGCGGCGGGATGGCGTACGTGATCCGGCCGCCCGAGGTGCCGCTGCCCGCGCGACCGGCCCAGCCGAACTGGTAGCCCAACTGTCCGCTGCGGGTCTGCTCAGCCGCGCAGCTGCCATATCCCGAAGGACCCGTCGCCCCGACGGCAGGCGATCAGGTCATACCGGTACTGGCAGCCGCCGGTGGCGCCGGTCAGCACGTCGACGCGACGCGGCTGCGGTTCGGCCGGGTCGAATCGGGCCAGCAGCAGGCCGATCTCGGGCAGCGCGCGCACCCCGAGCAGGTGTGGGAGGTACTCGTAGCTGCCGACCAGATCCCAGACGCCGTAGTCGGCCAACTGTTTTCCCGTCGCCGGGTCGACGGCGATCACACCCAGGGCGTCGCTGCTCCCGCTGGTGGTCGCCAGGGCGCGCCCGCTCCCGGCCAGCACGACGTCGACCTGCTCGGTGCTTCCCCGGACGGCCCCGGTGTCCGGGTCCAACAGGTGCAGGCCGCCGTCGCTGCTCCGGGCGCAGACCAGGGCGCCGCACGGGGTGACGTAACTGGCCAGCGACACGGTCGCCTCCCAGCGCTGGACCAGCCCGTCCAGGTCGTACGCGGTGACGGTCGTCTGGTTACGGATCACCAGCACCAGGTCACCGAACACCGCCACGTTCCGATGACCGGCCGGTTCGTCGTCGAGGGCGGGGAGGCGGTGCCGGACCGCACCCGTCCCCGGGTCCAGCACCTCGACGTCGCCAGCGGCCGTGGACACCACGATGGCGTCGACCATGCCGTCGCGCTCGTGGTACGCCGGCCAGGCGCCCGCCGGCAACCACGTCGACCACAGTTCACGGCCGCTGGCCAACTCCACCGCCCCCAGCGTGAGCGGCTCCTCCGAGCCGAACGTCTGCAGCAGCACGCGTCCAGACGCGTGCAGCGTCGCGAACCCGGGCGCTCGCCAGCGCTGCTGCCCAGTGGAGATGTCGAGCAGCATGGTCTCGGTGGTGTCGAGCGGTGCGACCGTGCGGCTCCGGGCGGTGGAAACCAGCACGCCGAGGTCGTCGACGGACTCCGCCCGGAGGACCACGTGGCCGGCCGGCACGGGTATCCGCCACAGTGGGGCGAGCCGCTGCGGCGTGACGGTGGCACGCTCCGGCCGGGGGTAGGCGACCAAGTCCTGGGTGCCGTCGGTCACGCCGGGCCGGGGTGCGACGGTGAAGATCTGATCCTCCGCGAGGATCAGATCGGACGCCAGGCTGCCGGGCAGCGTCGCGTGCACCCGAGCGGCTCACCGGCCCGGCGGGCCTGGACCTCGGCGCGGCCTCCCTCGCCCAGACCGCGCTGTCCATGCTC
>NZ_JBFBAO010000175.1:0-13927 GCF_040682255.1 Micromonospora sp. NPDC051296
CTTGTCCGCGTCGAAGCCGGACGCGTACTCGATCTGCGCCGCGATGATCACCGGGGTGAGCAGGTCGCACTTCTTGGCGGCGGCCCTGATCGGCGGCCGGTAGCGCGGGCCGGGCCGCTGGCACGGGACCTGCCAGCGGCCCGGCGGCGGCCCGGGCGTCAGGAACGGGGGACCCGACGCTCGCCGGGCCGCGCGCCGATAACGGTACGCCGCCGAACGGCGATCCGGCGACCGCGGCCCGCCGCGAACCGCCTTCGATCTCTCATGGTCGCGACGGCACCACCCGCTGTCGCGGAACCGGGACGGGCCGGGTGGCGCTGGTCACGGCCGTCTGGAACCGCTTACGGTGATCCCGGACACGCCGTCAGGGTCGGCACGTTCCGTTGGGCGACGACCGGTAGGGGTGGTCCCGGGGTTCGATTTCGGTGCTCGTCCCGGATCCGCCTGGGGTCCTGGCGGCGAGACGCTGAGGCATGCCTGGAACCCGGAACAACGGTGTACTGGCCCTTGGTGGGATCACCCTCGCGGCGTTGCTCGCCGTCATCGGTCACGCCGGCGTGGAAGACCTGGATCCGGTGAGCCTGACCGTCAGCGACTACGCCGTCTCCGACTCCGGCGGCGTCATCCACGTGGCGATGCTGCTGATCGCCGCGGCCTCCGCCGTACTCATCCCGGCCCTGCGCCGCCTCGGCACGCCCACCGGGCGGGGACGGCCGGCAGCCGGCCGGGGGCGGGCCGCCGAGTGGCTGCTGGCGGTCTGGGCCGGCGGGCTGCTGCTGTCCGGGCTGGTGCCCACCAATCCGCCCGGCACCCCCATGGACACCGCCGCCTACGTGCACCGGTACGCCTCGGTGGTCGCCTTCGTGGCCCTGCCGATCGCCGGCTGGCTGCTCGCCGCCCGACTGCCCGCCGACGCCCGCACCGGCCGCTGGCTACGTGCCCTGGCCCTGACCAGCCTGCTCCTCGCCGCGGTCATGGCCTGGTCCGCCTACCCCGGCGAGCGCGCCCTCTACGGCCTCATCGAACGCGCCCTCATCCTCACCGAGATCGCCCTCCTCACCCTCCTGGCCGCCTACTCCAGTTCGTGGAGCATCAGTTGGCGGGCGGCCTCGGTGACCGAGCCGGAGAGGCTCGGGTAGATGGTGATGGTCTGAGCCAGCTCGTTGACGGTGAGGTTGTTCTCCACCGCCATGGTGATGGGGAGGATCAGCTCGCTGGCCTTGGGGGCGACCACCACGCCGCCGATGACCTGACCGCTGGCGGGGCGGCAGAACAGCTTGACGAAACCGTCCGCCACCTCGTCCATCTTCGCCCGGGCGTTGCCGGCCAGCGGCAGCATCACCTGCCGGGCCGGCACCTTGCCCGCGTCCACCTCGTCCTGCGAGACGCCCACCGTGGCCAGCTCCGGGTCGGTGAAGACGTTCGCCGCGACGGTCCGCAGCCGCAGCGGCCGGACCGCCTCGCCGAGCGCGTGCCACATGGCGATCCGGCCCTGCATCGCGGCGACGCTGGCCAGCGGCAGCACACCGGTGCAGTCACCGGCGGCGTAGATGCCGGGCACGTTGGTCCGGGAGACCCGGTCCACGGTCACGTACCCGCCCCGGGCCAGCTCGACGCCGTACTCGGCCAGGCCCAGCTCGGCGGTGTTGGGGATCGAGCCGACCGCGATCAGCGCGTGCGAGCCGTACACCTGGCGACCGTCGGCGAGCGTGACCTCCACGCCGCTGTCGGTCCGGCGTACCCCCTCGGCGCGGGAGTTGTTCAGGATGCTCATGCCCCGGGCGCGGAAGACCCGCTCGATCGCCTGTGCGGCGTCGGCGTCCTCGTGCGGCATCACCCGGTCCCGGCTGGAGACCAGGGTCACCTCGATGCCCATCGCCAGGTACGCGCTGGCGAACTCGGCACCGGTCACGCCGGAACCGACCACGATCAGGTGCTGCGGCAGCTCGGGCAGGTCGTACACCTGCCGCCAGGTCAGGATGCGCTCGCCGTCGGGGACGGCGGTGGGCAGCTGGCGGGGGGTGGCACCGGTGGCGATCAGCACCGTCGAGGCGTCGATCGAGTACGCCGCCTCCTCGTCGCCCGGCGTGACGATCACCCGGTGGGTGTGACCGAGCGTGTCCTCGCCGAGCCGGGCCCGGCCGGAGACGAAGGTGACCCCGGCCTTGAGCAGCTTGGCGTGGATGTCGGCGGACTGTGCCAGGGCGAGTCGCTTGACCCGCTCGTGGACCGCCTGGGCGTCGACCGTGACCGCTTCCAGTCCGTCGGAGTGCACCCCGAACACCTCGGTGTCCCGGTACCCGGTCACCACCTCCGAGCTGGCGATGAACGTCTTCGACGGTACGCAGTCGGAAAGTACGCAGGCCCCGCCGGCACCGTCGGCCTCCACGACGGTGACGTCGGCGTCCAACTGGGCGGCGACCAACGCCGCCTCGTAGCCGGCCGGTCCCCCGCCGATGATCACGATCCGGCTCACCACGACCGCCCCTCGTCCATGCTCACAGTGACTTTCTTCTCCCCGATGTGTCCGACACGCACCGTCGTATTCTCCCCGACGCGCCGGTCGGGCTATCGTCATCGCCGTGCGTCATTACGCCGCCTATGGCTCGAACCTGGACCCCGCCCGAATGCGCGCCTACTGTCCGCATTCGCCGATGGTGGGCGTCGGCTGGCTGGAGGGCTGGCGGCTCACCTTCGCAGGCGAGGACGTCATCGGCTGGGAGGGCGCGGTCAGCACGGTGGCCGAGTCGCTCGGCGACCGGGTGTTCGTGGCGCTCTACGACATCCACCCGTACGACGCGGCGCAGCTGGACGAGATCGAGGGCGTCACCTCCGGCACGTACCGGAAGCTGACCGTACGCATCTCGACGTTGGACGGCGACGTGACGGCCTGGATGTACGTCTTCGACGGCTACGAGGGCGGGTTGCCCACCTCGTGGTACCTGTCCGAGATCGCGAACGCCGCCGAGAAGGCGGGCGCGCCGGACGACTACGTCGTCGAACTGCGGTCCCGCCCCACCGGCACCGCGTCGGCGTAGCGCGTATCCCACCTCCCCAGTCTGCTACCGGCCGCCATCGGGCCGGGCCCCGACCCCGGCCACCGGGGCACTCCGCCCCAATTCGGGCGGTTTGTCAGCCCCCGATGTGCGCCCGCGTCGCAGTCAGCAGCTCCACCAGCTCGGCGCCGTCGGCCGGACCGAGTGCCGCGAACGCGGGCGCGACGAGCCGGTCGGTCACCGCCTCGGCCCACAGCCGACGCCGCACCAGCGGCCCGACCGGCGGGTACGGCGGCGGCCAGCCGCAGGCCACCGCCCCGCTCTCCCCCTCCGGGCCGGCCAGCACCGCCTCCAACGGGGTCATCCCGCTGGCCCGTACGGCGACCAGGTGGGCGCCGGTGAAGTGCTCCCGGAGCAGGCGCAGCCCGGCGGCGACCCGGGCGCCCGGGGTCCGGGCCAGCGACGGCATGGCCCGCCACGCCGCGAACAGCGGCATCCCGCTGGCGTCGGCCGCGGCGACGGCCCGCTCCACCAACGCGGCCAGCCGGTCCACGCGAGGCAGGGCGGCCAGGCGATCCTCGCCCCACCGGCAGCACTCGGCGAGGCTGGCGGCGGCCACCTCGGACGGCCGTACCGTGCGGGCGGCGGCGTCCCAGCCGTCGGCCACCGCGTCGGGGGCGATGAAGCCGAGCGCGGCGGCCACCGTCTCGGCCCGTACGTCACCGAGCGCGCCGGCCCGGCCGGTGATGTAGAAGGCCCAGCCGGAGATGCCGAGCAGCCGGGCCCGGCGCAGGGTGGTGGGGCACCGGTTGTACGCCTCGCCGAGCGCGAGCACCGCCGGCTTGCTGGCCGCGGCCACCTGCTCCGGGGTCATCCCTGCCCGCCCGGGGGTTGGTCGTTGACGGGTCCGCCCGAAGTTCCACCCATGACGAATCAGTCTGCCGGGCCGCCGCCCGCGCCGGCATCCTCCTCCTCGGCGTCCAGTGCCTCCACCGCGGCCTCGACCTCGCCGCTGCGGCGGCGGGCGGCGGTGGCGGCCCGTTCGGCCGCCCGACGGGCCAACCGGGACCGGCTGAGTTCCTGCTCGGCGACGGCCCGGCGGCGTTCCAGCTCGGCCAGTTCCGTCTCCACGGCGTCCAGGGCGGCGACCCCGTCGCGCTCGGCCGCCACCGCGCCGGCGAGGTCCGCCTCGGCCCGTTCCTGGTCGGTACGCGCCCGCGTCAGTTCCTTCTCCAGCGCCTTGCGGCGGCGGGCCCGCTCGGCCCGAGCGGCGCGCTGCGCCTGTTCGGCGCGGAGCGCGCCCCGATCCTGCGAGCGCTGGGTCGGTGCGGGCGGCAACTCCTCCCCGCCGGTCACCAGGCGCAGTTGCGGCCGGGGCACCTCGCCGAACCCGGCGTAGTGAGCGGACCGCAGCAGCCGGCCGGAGCGCACCTGCTCGGCCACCCCGGCGTCGGAGAGGGCGGCGTTCAGGGTCGCCTCGACCTCGGCCAGCGGCAACTTCCCGGTCGACGGGGCCCCCTCGACACCGGCGGCGAGCCGGCGTACCTCGGCGACCAACGCGCCGACCACGGCTCGCCGTTGCGCGGACAACTCCCGCAGGCGCGGACCGCGCAGCTCGCGCTGGGCGGCCCGCAGCGCGTCCGCCAGTTGCACCAGGTCGGCCACCAGTTCGGGCCGTTCGATGGCGAGCAGGTTGACCAGCCAGGCGGCGACCGTGGGCCGGCGCAGCCGGGCGATCTCCCGGGCGGACCGCGGGTCGCCGGCCCGGCGCGCCTCGGCGGCGGCGGCGTCCCGGGCGGTGACGAACCGGTCCGGCGGAGTGCGGTAGAGCTGCTCGACGAGATCGGGGGGTGGGCCGGGCATCGACTCAGCCGTCGATCCGGCTGCCCGGCTCCAGCCGTTGGTACTCGCTGCCGGACAGAGCTCGGTACTGCCGGTCGAGCACGGCGTACCCGTGGTCGTTGAGCAGGGCGTCGTGCAGCGCGAAGACCCGACGCGGGGCCACCGCGCGGATGAAGTCGACCACCTCGGAGAACTTCGACCAGGGCGCGTGGATCGGCGCGAAGAGGGTGTCGACCTGCACGTCGTCCGGGACGACGAGCGAGTCTCCCGGGTGGTAGACGATGTCGTTGACCAGGTAACCGAGGTTATCCACCACCGGGATGTCGGGGTGGATCACCGCGTGCCGCCCGCCGTAGGCCCGGATCGAGACGCCGGCGGCGGTGAACGATTCCCCGGGGGTGACCGGGCGCAGCACCTCGGCCGCGTCGCCGAGTGTGCCGGCCAACGAGGCCGGCGCGTGGATGGCGAACGGACGCCGCTCCAACTGCCGGTTGACCGCCTCGACGTCGAGGTGGTCGGGGTGCTCGTGGGTGATCAGCACCGCGTCGGCCCCGTCCAGCGCCACGGCCGGCTCGCTGAACATTCCGGGATCGACGACCAGCACTCCCCCGTCGTGCTCGACCCGCAGGCACGAGTGGGCGTACTTGGTGAGCCGCATCGTGATGCCTCCCATATCGAATCGTGACGTCCTGAGCGCAGTCTGCCGGAACCCGTGGGACGACGCGTGGCGTCTGAGCTATCACCCGCCGGGGTAGGCGAAAGGGGAACGGGGATGCGAGTGGGAAGAGGCCGCCGTCACGGGACGACGGCGGTGGCGGCAATGGTCGCGCTGCTGGTGTTGGCCGGCTGCGGAGCCGGCAGCGGCAGCGACGACACGGCGGCGACCTCGGAGAACGCGGCCGGAGCGGAAGCGCCGGCCCACGCGCCGGGCGCCGGGGCTCCGGCTCAGGATCAGGCCGGGGCCGGCACGGCGACGGACACCCGGGTCGAGCAGCGCGCGATCATCTACACCGGATCGATCCAGTTGAAGGTGGACGATGTGGAGGCAAGGGCCCGCGAGGCCGTCGCCACGGCCACCCGGGCCGGTGGTTTCGTCGGCGGGGATCAGCGCCGCAGCGCCGACGCCGACGCGGTGGCGGAGTTGCAGCTACGGGTGCCGGCGGCGCGGTTCTACGGAGTCGTGGAGGAACTCGCGGGCCTCGGCGTCCAGGAACGCCGGCAGATCGACACCCAGGACGTCACCGAGGAGACGGTCGACCTCGACGCGCGGATCATCAGCCAGCGGGCCCGGGTGGAGAGTGCGCGTCGGCTGCTCGCCCAGGCCAGCTCGATCGGCGACCTGGTGACCGTGGAGAACGAGCTGGCTCGCCGGGAGGCCGACCTCGCCTCGTTGGAGGCGAAGAAGCGGCGGCTGGGCGACCTGACCGCGCTGTCCACGATCACCGTCACCCTGGTGGGCCCGGACGCGAGCACCGCCGACGAGGAGAACCAGATCGGCTTCCTGGTCGGGCTCAAGGGCGGCTGGAAGGTCTTCCTGGCCTCGATGACCGTGCTGCTCACCGTGCTCGGGGCGGTCCTGCCGTGGCTGCTGGTGTTCGGCGTACCGCTCGGGGCGCTGTGGTGGTGGAGCCGCCGGCGCCGGCGGAACCGGCCTGCGTTGCCGGCGCTGGTCGCGCCGGTCGGCGCGCCGCCACCGCCGGGGGTCGGCGCACCGCCGCCCGGGGTCAGCGCACCGCCGCCAGTGCCTGGAGCGCGGTCTGCACCATGAGCCGTACGCCCGCCGGGATGGCCCGTTCGTCCACGTCGAACGACGCCCGGTGCAGGTCGACGTTCGGCCCGGAGCGGCCGACCCCGAGCCGGGCCAGCGCACCGGGGACGTACTCCAGATACCAGGAGAAGTCCTCGCCGCCCATGCTCTGCGGGGTCTCCGCGACGCCCTCCGGGCCGAGCGCGCTGGTGGTGGCGGCGGTCAGCACCCGGATGGCCTGGGCGTCGTTGCAGACCGGCGGGCGTCCGCGCAGGTACTCCAGGTCGACCGTGGCCCCGGTGGGGGCGATGACGTCCCGGACCACCTGAGAAACGATCTTCGGGGCCATCTCCCAGGCGTCGCGGTCCATCACCCGCAGGGTGCCGGAGGCGGACGCCTCGGACGGGATGACGTTGTACCGGGTGCCGGCGGAGGCGTGGCCGAAGACCAGCAGCAGGCCGCTGTTCGCCGGCACTCTGCGGCTGACCAGGGCGGGCACCTCGGTGATCAGCCGGCCGAGGGCGTCGACCAGGTCGACGGTCAGGTGCGGTCGGGCGGTATGGCCACCCGGCCCGGTGAGCCGGACGGTGACGTTGTCGGCGGCGGCCGTGATCGGCCCCACCCGCAGGCCGACCTTGCCGACCGGCAGGTTCGGGTCGCAGTGCACCGCGAAGATCTGCACCACGTCGTCGAGACCGCCGGCTTCGATCACCTCCAGCGAGCCGCAGGGCAGGATCTCCTCGGCGGGCTGGAAGATCAGCCGGACCCGACCCGGCAGCTCGCCCAGGTCGGCGAGCTGCGCGAGCAGCATGCCGACGCCGAGCATGACCGTGGTGTGCACGTCGTGGCCGCAGGCGTGGCAGACGCCGTCCACCGTGGAGCGGTACGGCACGTCCTTGACGTCGGTCAGCGGCAGCGCGTCGATATCGGCGCGCAGTGCGATCACCGGCCCGTCCGGGCGGCCGTCGATGTCGCAGATGACGCCGTTGCCCTTGGGCAGCAGCCGCGGGTTGAGCCCGGCCAGGGAGAGCTCCCGGGCGATCAGCGCGGCGGTCTCGAACTCCTCGCCGGACAGCTCGGGGTGCGAGTGAATGTGACGGCGGGTGGCGATCAGGCCCGGTACCCGGAGGGCGAGCAGGTGGTCCAGCTCGAAGGGCAGAGGTTGGGCACCGGACGGCGCCTCCGGCCAGGACGGCGCCAGCTGGTTGCCGGTCGGCATCGTCAACGCACTCGTCACGTCGAATTCTTCTCGATCACTAGAAATGGATGGATCATCGGGAACAGCAGACAGCGTAGACCCACGACGGTAACGCTGCGCAACCTCGTTCCGGTGATGATCGGACCGCACAGCGTCACGTATGCCCTGCTGAGAGCGCGCGTAGGTGTGCGGGACAGCAGGTAGATCGCGGTCGAACGCCGTCATCCGCCCCTCACCTCCTACAACGCGTAACCGTGCCCACGGGTTAGAAATCTCTTCGGAACCCATCGCCATCGTTCCGAATTGTCGCATTAGTTACGCCGATTAACTGACGTTACGACAATTACCCGACCACTCCTGGCAACGGACACCCGTGGACGTTCACACGTCCGGACACCCCGCGACCGCACAATCTGTGCGTCAACGAGATCACCCGGGAGCGGAGTACCCTGGACGGCCGCCCCGACACGCTCCGCCAGCGGGAGGCCGCCCCGGCCGGCTCAGAACCGGTCGGTCGGGCGGTACAGGCCCCACACCTCGCGCAGCGCCCCGCACACCTCACCCACGGTGGCGCGCTCGCGCAGCGCCTCCTTCATCGGGTAGAGCACGTTGCCGGTGCCCGACGCGGCGGTACGCAACTCGGCCAGCGCCCGCTCGACGGCGGCACCGTCCCGCTCGGCGCGCAGTTTGGCCAGCCGTTCGGCCTGCGCGGCCTCGATCGCCGGGTCGACCCGCAGCGGCTCGTACGGCTCCTCGGCGTCGATGGCGAACCGGTTGAGCCCGACCACCACCCGCTCGCCCGAGTCGATCTCCTGCGCGATCCGGTACGCGGACTGCTCGATCTCCCGCTTCTGGAAGCCCGCCTCGATGGCGTCCACCGCCGACCCGTGCTCGAAGACGCGGTCCATCAGCGCGTCCGTCGCCGCCTCGATCTCGGCGGTCATCGCCTCGACCACGTACGACCCGGCGAACGGGTCGACGGTGCCGGTGAGATCCGTCTCGTACGCCAGCACCTGCTGGGTACGCAGCGCCAGCCGGGCCGCCTTCTCGGTGGGCAGGGCGATCGCCTCGTCGAAGCTGTTGGTGTGCAGCGACTGGGTGCCGCCGAGCACCGCGCCGAGCCCCTGCACCGCCACCCGGACCAGGTTGACCTCGGGCTGCTGGGCGGTCAGCTGCACGCCCGCGGTCTGGGTGTGGAAGCGCAGCATCATCGACTTCGGGTTCTTCGCCCCGAACTCGTCGCGCATCAGCCGGGCCCAGATCCGCCGCGCGGCGCGGAACTTCGCCACCTCCTCCAGCAGGGTGGTCCGGGCGACGAAGAAGAACGACAACCGGGGGGCGAAGTCGTCCACGGCCAGCCCGGCGGCGATCGCGGCCCGCACATACTCGACCCCGTTGGCCAGGGTGAAAGCGATCTCCTGCACCGGCGAGGCGCCGGCCTCGGCCATGTGGTAGCCCGAGATGGAGATGGTGTTCCACTTCGGCACCTCGGTCCGGCAGTAGCCGAACGTGTCGGCGACCAGCCGCAGCGAGGGCTTCGGCGGGAAGATGTACGTCCCCCGGGCGATGTACTCCTTGAGGATGTCGTTCTGGATGGTGCCGTTCAGCGCCGCGCCCGGCACCCCGTTCTCCTCGGCCACGAGCTGGTAGAGCAGCAGCAGCACCGAGCCGGGCGCGTTGATGGTCATCGAGGTGGAGACCTTGTCCAGCGGGATGCCGTCGAACAGCAACCGCATGTCCTCGATGGAGTCGATGGCCACGCCGACCTTGCCCACCTCGCCGTGCGCGATCGGGTCGTCGGAGTCGTAGCCCATCTGGGTGGGCAGGTCGAAGGCGACCGAGAGACCCATCGTGCCGGCCCGCAACAACTGGTGGTAGCGCGCGTTGGACTCGGTGGCGGTGCCGAAGCCGGCGTACTGGCGCATGGTCCAGGGGCGGGAGGTGTACATGGTGGGGTAGACCCCACGGGTGTACGGGAACTCGCCCGGCACGCCCAGCCGGGAATCCAGGTCACCCGGAAGGTCGGTCGCCGTGTAGACGCCCTTGATCGGGAAACCGGACTCGCTTGACCGCCGTTCGCTCATTACCGGATGGTAGGACGATCGGGCCCGGAACTGGGTGAGGGATACCGCACACCGCACCCGCAGGCGACGACAAGAGGTGAGTGCCTGCACACGTACCGTCGAGTACGGGAAACGTCCGCCGCGCCGGCTTTCGCATCGGGCGTCTGAACCAGCAAGATAGGGGGGTTGTGTCCCAGCCCTCTCGACTTCCCCCGGTGGCTTTTCTGTGACTCAGATCCCGACGTGGAGCGGCGGACCAGTCAGCATCCCCACCAACGGACGCGCGACACCCGGCACCGTCATCGGTGACCGATACTCGTTGCGATCCACGGTGGGCAACGGTGGCATGGGTACGGTCTGGCGGGCCACAGACACACTTCTGCGCCGCGACGTGGCGGTCAAGGAGGTCGTCCTCCCGCCGGGCCTGGCCCCGAGCGACCGCGACGCGATGTACGAACGCACCCTGCGCGAGGCCCGCGCCGCCGCCGCCATCGCCCACCCGGCGGTAGTGCAGGTGTACGACGTGGTCACCGAGGGTGGCCGGCCGTGGATCGTGATGGAGCTGCTCGACGCCCGCAGCCTCGCCGACATGGTGATCGAAGACGGGCCGGTCGCCCAACGGGTGGTCGCCAAGATCGGGATTGCGCTGCTCGGCGCGCTGGAGGTGGCCCACGCGATCGGCGTGCTGCACCGCGACGTCAAGCCCGCCAACGTGCTGATCTGCTCCGACGGCCGGTGCGTGCTGACCGACTTCGGGGTGGCCCGGATGCCCACCGACGTGCAGCTCACCACGCCCGGCATGGTGCTCGGCTCACCGCACTTCATCTCGCCCGAACGGGCCATGGGGCAGGAGTTCGGCCCACCCAGCGACCTGTTCTCGCTGGGTGTGACGCTCTACACCGCGGTGGAGGGCCGGCCGCCCTTCGACCGCGGCGACCCGATCGAGACCATGCACGCGGTGGTGGAGGATCCGCCGGCCCCGCCGCAGCGCAGCGGCCCGCTGACCCGGATGCTGATGGGCCTGCTGGAGAAGGACCCGGCCCGGCGGCTCGACGTGCACACCGCCCGCGCCATGCTGCGCGAGCTGCTCGCCGGGCCGCTGAGCAGCACCGCCGCTGCGGTCAACTCGATGACCGACCCGTACTCGGTGATGCAGGTGCCGCAGCCCGCGCCGGTCACCGCGCCGGCCTCATCGGCGCAGCCCACGCCGTCCGGACAGATCGGCGGCCGGGCGATGCTCGCGCCCGGCGAGTCGCTGACCGACCGGCTGGCCGCGCTGCGCCGGGGCGAGCGCCCCGGCCATGCCGCCGCGGCCAGCGCCGCCTTGATGGAGGACACCAGCGCCGACGCGCTGGCCCGACCGCCGCACCAGGGCGCCGCCAAGTCCCCGCCGGCCGGTCGCACCTACGGCGGCAGTGCCGGCGCGACCCAGCGGATCGGGGCCGACGCGACCCAGCGAATCGGGGCCGACGCGACCCAGCGAATCGGGGCGGACGCCACCCAGCGGATCGGAGCCGACGCCACCCAGCGGATCGGGGCGGGGGCAGCCGGGCCGTACGGCTTCGGGGGTCAGCCGGAGGCGACCCAGCAGCTCGGCGGCGGCTACGGCGGCGTCCAGTGGGCGCCGCCGCCCCACCAGCCGTACGGCGCGCCGCCGACCCCGGCCTCGGGCGGCAGTCCGGTCGACCGGGCGAAGGCCGCCGGCACCCGCCTGGTCGACACCGTCAAGGGCTGGCCGCGCAAGGTGCAGTTGGCCGCGGCCGGCGGCCTCGCGGTGATCCTGCTGATCGGTGCGGTGGCGCTCACCGGCGGCGACGACCCGCCACCGTCCACCCCGGTGGCCGAGCCGCCCGCCACCGCCGAGGAAGCCCCCAGCATCGAGATGCAGGAGCACTCGGCCCGCGGGGTGCAGATGCTGGTGCCCAAGGGCTGGAAGCGGTCCACCGGCGGCGTCTACATCGACTACACCGACCCGGAGAACGACGGCCGCCGGGTGCGCATCCTCAACGAGAAGTGGTCCACGACCTCGGCCCGCTGGGCCGAGGTCGCCGAGAACGGCCTGCGGACCCGGTCGACCTCCTGCGTCAAGCCGTACACCCGGATCGCGATGGAGGAGAAGGAACTCGCCGGCAAGCCGTCTGCCGAGTTCGAGTACACCTGTGGTGAAGGCGACACCATGCGGCACGGCGTGTGGCACGGGGTGGTCCACGACGGGCGGGTCTACTCCTTCTACCTCACCTCGACCGACGCCCAGTTCGAGGAGAGCAAGCCGATCTACACCGAGATGCTCGAGTCGTTCCAGCTCACCGCCGCTGGCTGAGCCGGGGCACGCGACCGTGGTGATCTGTCGCCGTGCTATCAAGAGGCAATGGCGGCGGACACCACTGACATCGAGACCATCCGCGAGCGGGCCGAGCGCTGGCTCGCCGACGACCCCGACCCGGCCGACCGGGCCGAGCTGCGGGCGGTGCTCGACCAACTCCCGGCCAGCGCGCCCGAGCTGGCCGACCGGTTCGCCGGGCCACTGACCTTCGGCACGGCCGGGCTGCGCGGGCCGCTACGGGCCGGGCCCAACGGGATGAACCTCGCGGTGGTGACCCAGGCCGCCGCCGGGCTGGTCGGCTGGCTCGCCGCCCAGGGCGGCACCGGTCCCCTGGTGATCGGGTACGACGCCCGACGCGGCTCCCGCGCGTTCGCCGAACAGACCGCCCGGGTGGCCACCGGGGCGGGACGCCCGGCGCTACTGCTCCCCCGCCCGCTGCCCACCCCCGTGCTCGCGTACGCGGTGCGGCACCTGGGGGCGGTCGCCGGAGTGATGGTGACCGCGAGCCACAACCCGCCGCAGGACAACGGCTACAAGGTGTACCTCGGTGCCGAGCTGGGCGGTGAACTGGGCGCCGGGGCGCAGATCGTGCCGCCGGCCGACGCCGGCATCGAGGCGGCCATCCGCGCGGTCGGCCCGCTGGCCGCAGTGCCGCTCGGCCCCGCCGGGCAGGTGCTCGGCGACGACCTGGCCGCCGCGTACGTCGCGCAGGCGATCGAGGTCGTCGCGCCGGGCGGCCCCCGGGAACTGACCGTCGCCTACACCCCGCTGCACGGCGTCGGTGCGGCGGTGCTCACCGCCGCCTTCGCCGCCGCTGGCTTCCCGGTGCCGGGTGTGGTGCCGGACCAGGCGGAACCGGACCCGGACTTCCCCACCGTGAGCTTCCCCAACCCGGAGGAGCCGGGCGCGGTGGACCGGCTTGTCGCGCTCGCCGATTCCACCGGCGCGGACCTGGCCATCGCCAACGACCCCGACGCCGACCGCTGCGCGGTCGCGGTGCGGGACGGCACGGGCTGGCGGATGCTGCGCGGGGACGAGGTGGGGGTACTGCTCGCCGACCACCTGATGCGGCGCGGGGTGACCGGCCTGTACGCCACCACCATCGTCTCCTCGTCGCTGCTGCGGGCGATGTGCACCGCACGCGGCCTGCCGTACGACGAGACGCTGACCGGGTTCAAATGGATCGTCCGGGCCGGCGGCGGCGCCGAGCCGCTGGTGTTCGGCTACGAGGAGGCACTCGGCTACTGCGTCGCCCCGGGGCACGTCCGGGACAAGGACGGCATCACCGCCGCGCTGACCGTGGCCGAGCTGGCCGCCGGCCTCAAGATGCAGGGCCGCACCCTCACCGACCGGCTGGACGAGCTGGCCGCCGAGTTCGGCGTGCACCACACCGACCAACTCTCGGTACGCGTCGACGACCTGCGGCTGATCGCCGACGCGATGGCCCGGATCCGGGCCGCCACCCCGACCACCCTGCTCGGGCAGCCGGTCACCTCGGCACAGGATCTGCTCCCCGAGGCGGACGTGGTGATCCTGCGTACCGAGCAGGCCCGGGTGGTGATCCGCCCCTCCGGCACCGAGCCGAAGCTCAAGGCGTACCTCGAAGTGGTGGAACCGGTCACCGACGGCGACGTCGCCGCGGCGCGAACCCGCGCGGCGGTTCGCATTCCCGTACCCGCAGCCGGAGCGGACCGGCGGTCGCGGGCAGCGGCACGATGAGCGTCGCGTGCTGGTCGCCCACGGCGCGATGTCCGGGCA
>NZ_JBFBAO010000176.1:0-13885 GCF_040682255.1 Micromonospora sp. NPDC051296
GGCGTCGGTCAGCAGGAACACCTTGGCCGGGCGGCCCCGCCCCCGGTGACCGCGTACGGTCTGCTCGCGGGCGACCACGTCACCGTCAGCGTACCCGCGGGGCCGGCGATGCCGGCCCGCGGCTGGCTGCCGGTCACGGTGCCGGGCGTGCCGGCCGGCTGGCGCGACCTGCACGACCGGTTCGGCTCGATGCCCTTCGCCGACCTGTTCGTCGACGCCATCGGGTACGCCGAGCACGGCCACCCCGTCTCCACCGCGACCGCCACCGCCTGGGCCCGGGCGGTCGCCGGGCACGCCGGGCTGACCGGCCCGGAGTACGCCGAGTTCGCCCAGGTCTACGCACCGGCCGGCCGGGCGCCGCGCCCGGGGGAGCGGTGGGGCAACCCGGGCGCGGCGCGGACCCTCCGGTTGATCGCCGAGAGCCGGGCGGAGGAGTTCTACCGGGGGCGGATCGCCGCCGCCCTGGCCGAGCACGCGGCCCGTACCGGTGGGCTGCTCACTGTCGACGACCTGGCGGCACACGCCTCCAGTTGGGTCGAGCCGGTGTCGGTGCGCTACCGGGGACACGAGGTGTGGGAGCTGCCGCCGAACGGGCAGGGCTTGGCCGCGCTGCTCGCTTTGGGCATTCTGGACGGGTTCGAGCCGGGTGCGGCGGCGCAGTGGGTGCACCGGCAGATCGAGGCGGTCAAGCTCGGCTTCGCCGACGCGCACGCCCACGTCGCCGACCCCGATCGGATGCCGGTGCCGACGGCGGCGCTGCTCGCGCCCGGTTACCTGGCGGCCCGTCGGGCGGGCATCAATGAGGAAGCCGCCGACCCGGTGGCCGGCGAGCCGGAGCGCGGCGGGACGGTCTACCTCTGCACGGCCGACGCGGGCGGCATGATGGTCAGCCTGATCCAGTCCACCTATTTGTCCTTCGGTTCGCACGTGGTGCTGCCCGGGTACGGCTTCGCGCTGCAGAACCGTGGCCTCGGCTTCCGGCTGGATGCCGCCCACCCGAACGTGGTCGGCCCGGCGAAACGGCCGTTCCACACCATCATCCCCGGCTTCCTGACCAGGGACGGGACGCCGGTCGGGCCGTTCGGGGTGATGGGCGGGCACATGCAGCCGCAGGGCCACGTGCAGTTGATCTCGGCGACCCTGGACGCCGGGCTCGACCCGCAGGCGGCACTCGACGCGCCACGGTGGTACTGGCACGCCGGCCGGTCGGTGCTCGTCGAGGAGCAAATGGCCACCGGGCCGGGTGGCCCGGACCTCGTCGCCGACCTGCGCACCCGGGGCCACGAGATCGCCGTCGCGCCCGAGCCGACCGTCTTCGGGTACGGCCAGGCGATCTGGCGCCGCGCCGACGGCGGGTACGTCGCCGGCTCGGAGTCCCGGGTCGACGGGGGAATCGGCGGCTTCTGACCCACCGCCGGTACGGGCGACCGCGACCGCCACTTCCCGCTGGTTCAGCCGGCGGGGGCGTGGTCGCGGTCGCGGAACGTGGTGCGGTAGGCGTGTGGGGTGGCGCCGACCCGGCGGGTGAAGTGGTGCCGCAGGGCGGCGGCGTCGCCGAACCCGGACCGGTCGGCCACCGCCTCCACGGTCAGCCCGGTCTCCTCCAGCAGCCGCCGGGCCACCAGGACCCGCTGGTTGGTCAGCCACTCGTGCGGAGTGGTACCGGTCTCCGCGCGGAACCGGCGGGCGAACGTACGCGGCGCCATGCCGGCCCGGGCGGCCAGCTCGTCGACGGTGATCTGCCGGTCCAGCCGCCCCATCAGCCATTCCAGTACCGGCTCCAGGGTGGGTGCCTGCGGTGCCTTCGGGATCGGCGCCTCCACGTACTGGGACTGCCCGCCGTCGCGGTGGGGCGGTACCACCATCCGGCGGGCCAGTCGGGTGGCGGTGGCCGAGCCGTGCTCCTGGCGTACCAGATGCAGGCAGGCGTCGATGCCGGCGGCGGTGCCGGCGCTGGTGAGCAGCCGGCCGTCCTGCACGTAGAGCGAGTCGCAGCGGACCCGGGCGTCCGGGTGCCGGCGCTGCAACTCGTCGACGTGCCGCCAGTGGGTGGTGCACTCCCGGTCGTCGAGCAGCCCCGCCTCGCCCAGCAGGTACGCACCCGCGCACACGCTGAACAGGTACGCCCCCCGGTCGGCGGCCCGGCGCAGTGCGTCGTGCACCGCCGGCGGCGCGGTGGTGGTGGGGTCGTGCGCGGGGACGGCCACCAGATCCGCCTCCTCGACCGGGCCCAGGTCAGCGTTCGGCACCAGGTGGAAACCGGCGGAGGTGCGCACCGTGGCGCCCTGCGGACTGCACACGTCGAAGCGGTAGCCGGGCAGGCCGTCGGCGGTGCGGTCGGTGCCGAACACCTCGGCGAGCACGCCCAGCTCGAACGGGGCGACCCCGTCCAGGACGAGTACGGCGACGGAGCGGAGCATGTGACGAGGGTAACCGCCCGGGTGGCGGAAAATCGAGCATGGATGGCATTCCTGCCACTGTCCGGCCTCTGGCGAGGCGCGCAGACTGGCATGAGTCCGGTGCGCACCGGCGGCGTCAAACCACCAGCAAACACGCGAAAGCGAGCGCCGCCATGGGATTCCTGTTCCTGCTGCTCTTCGTCCTTTTCCTCGCCCTGGCCTCGGCCGTCGGGATGACCTCCGACAGTCGGGACTCGGCCGACTGGAAGCCGTCCGACGGTGGTCGCCGGTGGCGATCCCGCCCCTGCTGAGGCGATTGATCCACTTCGCCCGAAAAACCCGGGCCCGGGCCGCCTCGAAAGGGGCGGCCCCGCCGACGGCCCACCCGGGGCGTACGGCAGGCTAGGGTCATGGCTGACGGCTCCTGGTACGACGCCGACATCGACCACGTGATCATTTCCGAGGCGCAGATCCGCGAGAAGACCGCGGAACTGGCCAAGCAGGTCTCCGCGGACTACGCCCACGTCTCCGACGGGCTGCTGCTCGTCTGCGTGCTCAAGGGAGCGGTCATGTTCATGGCCGACTTCGCCCGGGCGCTCGGCCGCCAGGGTCCCCCCGCCGAGCTGGAGTTCATGGCCGTCTCGTCGTACGGGCAGGGCACCACCTCCTCCGGGGTGGTGCGCATCCTCAAGGACCTCGACCGGGACATCGCCGGCCGGCACGTCGTCGTCGTGGAGGACATCGTCGACTCCGGGCTGACCCTCTCCTGGCTGCTGCGCTACCTGGAGTCCCGGTCCGCGGCGAGCGTCGAGGTGGTCGCGCTGTTCCGTAAGCCGGACGCGGTCAAGGTGCAGGTGCCGGTCAAATACGTGGGCTTCGACATCCCGACCGAGTTCGTCGTCGGGTACGGTCTCGACTTCGGCGAGCGCTACCGCGAACTGCCGTACGTGGGGGTGCTCAAGCCGGAGGTCTACGCCCGTTCCTGACCTGGCCTTCGTCCGGCCCCGGTGCCTCCGGTGCCCGCCGGCCCGCCCGGCCGCCGGTCCGGTCGACGTTCAGCCGGCTTTCAGCTGATCGGGCTACCGTTGAGCGCGGTGGTGGGGAGAACCGCTCCCGACCACGCCGGTTGACTCCCGGTTCGCCCTACGCGTAAGTGCTGGGCTCGCCAGCTCACATCCGTCGCGCACGGTGTACCGTCGAATGACCGTGGCGCGACAATTCGTGCCCGGGGTCGAGGCCGGCCCGCACGGCGGCTCCGGCAGCCGCTTAAGTGGCGACACCCACAGTCGGTCAGGACGTCGATCAGGAGGATGCGGGCGTCTCGGCGCTCGACAACAGCATGGAACGTACGCGTTTCTTCCGCCGACCGGTGTTCTGGGTCATCCTGGTCATCCTCGGCGCCGTCGTGCTCAGTCAGTTGTTCACCGCTGGTCCCAGCTACCACCGGGTGGACACGTCCGTCGCGCTCGACCAGCTCAACAAGGGCGGCATCGACAAGGTCGTCTTCCAAGACAAGGAACAGACGATCCAGCTTGAACTGGCCGAGGAGGCCCAGTTCGACAAGACCACCACCAAGCTGATCGAGGCCCAGTTCCCGTACGAGGTCGGCAACGAGGTCTGGAACCAGGTCCTCGACGCCAAGGCGAACAACCGGGTCACCGGGCCGGCCGACACCGAGGTGTCGTCTGACAGCATCTGGGTGAGCCTGCTGGTCAACCTGCTGCCCATCGTGCTGCTCGTGCTGCTGCTGCTGTTCTTCATGTCGCAGATGCAGGGCGGCGGCTCCCGGGTGCTCAACTTCGGCAAGTCCAAGGCCAAGATGATCACCAAGGACACGCCGAAGACCACCTTCGCGGACGTCGCCGGGGCCGAGGAGGCCGTCGAGGAGCTGCACGAGATCAAGGACTTCCTGCAGAACCCGGGGAAGTACCAGCAGCTCGGCGCGAAGATCCCGAAGGGCGTACTGCTCTTCGGCCCGCCCGGCACCGGTAAGACGCTGCTGGCCCGCGCGGTCGCCGGCGAGGCCGGGGTGCCGTTCTACTCGATCTCCGGTTCCGACTTCGTGGAGATGTTCGTCGGTGTCGGCGCCAGCCGGGTCCGCGACCTGTTCGAGCAGGCCAAGGCGAATGCCCCCGCGATCGTCTTCGTCGACGAGATCGACGCCGTCGGTCGACACCGTGGCGCTGGCATGGGCGGCGGTCACGACGAGCGCGAGCAGACCCTCAACCAGCTGCTCGTCGAGATGGACGGCTTCGACGTCAAGGGCGGCGTCATCCTGATCGCCGCCACCAACCGGCCGGACATCCTCGACCCGGCGCTGCTGCGACCGGGCCGGTTCGACCGGCAGATCCCGGTCGACGCCCCCGACATGGAGGGCCGCAAGGCGATCCTCCGGGTGCACGCCAAGGGCAAGCCGTTCACGCCCGACGTCGACCTCGACTCGGTGGCGAAGCGGACGCCGGGCTTCAGCGGCGCCGACCTGGCCAACGTGATCAACGAGGCCGCTCTGCTGACCGCGCGCAAGGACCAGCGGGCGATCAGCAACGAGTCGCTGGAGGAGTCGATCGACCGGGTGATCGCCGGCCCGCAGCGGCGTACCCGGGTGATGAGCGACCAGGAGAAGAAGATCACCGCGTACCACGAGGGTGGGCACGCGCTGGTCGCCTGGGCGCTGCCGCACGCCGCGCCGGTGCACAAGGTGACGATCCTGTCGCGTGGGCGCTCGCTGGGCCACACCCTGGTGCTGCCCACCGAGGACAAGTACACCCAGACCCGCGCCGAGATGATCGACACCCTGGCGTACGCGCTGGGCGGCCGGGCCGCCGAGGAACTCGTCTTCCACGAGCCCACCACCGGTGCCGGCAACGACATCGAGAAGGCCACCCAGCTGGCCCGCGCGATGATCACGCAGTACGGCATGAGCTCCAAGCTCGGCGCGATCAAGTACGGCACCAGCGGCGACGAGCCGTTCCTCGGCCGCAACATGGGCCACGAGCGGGACTACTCCGACGTCGTCGCCGCCGAGATCGACGGTGAGATGCGGGCGCTGATCGAGCTGGCCCACGACGAGGCCTGGGAGATCCTGGTCGAGTACCGGGACGTCCTGGACAACATCGTGCTCGAGCTGATGGAGAAGGAAACCCTCTCCACCGCCGACATGGCCCGGATCTGCGCCCGGGTGGCCAAGCGGCCGCCGATGGCTCCGTACAACGGCTTCGGCAAGCGGCGGCCCTCCACCGAGCCGCCCGTGCTCACCCCGGCGGAGAAGGAGGCGCTCAAGGTGCAGGCCGAGGCCGACGGCGCACAGGCCGCGGTCGGCGGAGCGAGCTCGAACAACTCGGACGGTTCGCACTGAGCACCGACGACACGGCGGCCGGTCCCCAGCAGCAACGGGGGCTGGCCGCCTCCGCCACCGAGCCCGACACCGACGCCGACAGCCTCGACTACATCGCCGCGCGGCTGGTCAACGGCCGGCTCACCGGCCGTCCGGTCGAGGACACCATGGACCTCGGCCGGATCGAGAAGGCGGTCCGCGAGATCCTGATCGCGGTCGGTGAGGACCCGGACCGCGACGGCCTCCAGCAGACCCCGGCCCGGGTGGCCCGGGCGTACGCGGAACTCTTCGCCGGCCTGCGGGTCGACCCGGCCACGGTGCTCACCACCACCTTCGAGGCCAACCACGAGGAACTGGTCCTGGTCCGGGACATCGACGTGATGAGCCTCTGCGAGCACCACCTCCTGCCGTTCCGGGGCAGCGCCCACATCGGCTACATCCCCGGGCCCGACGGGCGGATCACCGGCCTGTCCAAGCTGGCCCGGCTGGTCGAGGTCTTCGCCCGCCGGCCGCAGGTGCAGGAGCGGCTCACCTCCCAGATCGCGGACCTGCTGATGGAGCGGCTGGCGCCGCGCGGCGTGGTGGTCGTCCTGGAGTGCGAGCACATGTGCATGGCGATGCGCGGCATTCAGAAGTCGGGTGCCAAGACGATCACCTCGGCGGTGCGTGGCACTCTCCAGCGAGATGCCAAGTCCCGCGCCGAGGCGATGGCCCTGATCATCCCCCGCTGACCGGCGGGACGCCGCCCGCTAGCCGCTCGTCATTCCGCCGACGGCCGACCACCCGGCCGGCCCGTCACGCGGCCAGCATCGCCAGGACGATCCCGGCGGTGGTCACCACCGCCGGGACCAGGCAGACCAGCGCGCCGAAGCGGGGCGTCCGGTCCACCCGCTCGCCGGGTCGGGGCGGGAACAGCCGCCCCACCGCGAGCCAGCCCAGTCCGAACGCGACCGCCGGTGCCGGCAGCCCCACCACCAGCGCCAGGACGGTCAGCGGGCTGGTGCCGGCGAGCAGGTGCACCACCACCAGGAGCAGCGGAGCGAGGAGCCCCAGCGGCCCGTACACCAGCAGGTTGCGCGGCCGGGACGGCCAGTGCGCCACCCGGGACAGGCCACGGGCGGCGAGCGTGTCGTCTGCGGCGTACGCCCAGCGCCGGGCATCCCGCAACGCCGCCAGCACCGCCGCTGGCCCGCCAGCCATCGACCGGCTCGCCTCGGTCAGCTCGGGCGGCGTCGGCATCAGCGAGATCGGTGGTACGCCCAACTCGCGCAGCCGAGCCTCCTGCGGCGCCAGCCGGGTACGAACCGCAGCCAGCTCATCCCGGGCGGCCTGGACATTGCGGGCCTGTTCGCCGGCGGCGGTCGCCGCGTCACGGCGTACCCCGTCGAGCTGGCGGGCGGCGGCCAGATAGTCGGCCCACGCGGCCGGCACCGGATCCCCGGTCGGGGCGGCCGGCGTGCCGGCCGCTCGCTGCCGGCCCGGTCCGACGGTCGCGGCCGTCGACTGGCTGCGGGTCATGCCGGCTCACCGTCCTCGTCATCCGGCGCGTCGTAGGGCACCAGCACGACGCCGCGCTCACCGGGGCCGTCCCACAGCACCACCCGGTCGGGCCGGGGCCGCCACTCCACCGGTCGACCGAACAGCGGCGTGAGCTGGGCACCGGGTACGCCCGCCACCGCCACGGCGGTCAGCTTGTCGACTGTCTCCTCTGGCCCGACCAACGCCGCGAACGACGGCACCGTACGCCACCAGCCGAGCAGGTGCTGCCCGGCCGGTGGACCGTCCCGCAGCAGCATCCGCAGCCGTGGCGGCGGCAGCTGCTCCGGCGGCGCCACGTCCAGGCCGAAGACCACCAGGTAGGCGGGCTCCCCGGCGTCCACGACGGCGAGCAGCCCGGCGAGGTCCACGGTGTCCACCGGGTGCCGCTCGGCCAGTTCGGCCGCGAGATCGTCGGCCAGCGGCCGCGCCTCGGCGTCCGGCGCGGCCACCACGAACCGCGCCGTACCCGGCGGGTGATGGACCGCCGTACTGCCGGCAACCGTCGCCAGCAGCCGGGTCGCCTCCGGCCGGGGGCCGAGGACGGCGAGGTTGCGCCCGGCGGCTGGCCCGAGTGGCACGGCCGCCGTGCTCCGCGCGGCGTCCACCACTCGTCCCAGCAGTGCCGCCGGGGCCAGCGCCTGTCCGGCCACGGCCGCCCGGTAGCGGGGATCGTTACGCAGCAGCGGGCGGGCGTATCCGGCGAAGACCACCGGCGGTCCGGAGCCCTCGGTGCGGGCCGCCCAGAGCCGGTGCCGCAGCCGCTCCACGGCGTCCGGCTCGTCCGGTGGATCGGGGAAGCGGACCATCCGCTCGTGGCCCCGGATCGCCCCCCGTGGACCACCGAGGCCGCCGGCGGTGTTCACCACTGCGCTGCCCACCGGCAGCCCAGCCGCCGAGTCGTTGGTCGGTTCCAGCACCGCCCCGCCGCCGGGCAGTGCCACCCGAACCGGGAACTGGCCGAGCAGCGAATCCCGCTGCCCGCCGTCGGTGCGGGCCCCCAGGCCCAGGTCACCCTCGCCAGCCAGGATCAGATGCACACCGTACGCCCGACCGGTCCTGGTCAGCGCGTCCAACCGGGCGGCTGCGTCGGCGGCCAGCCGGTCCCGCTCGGCGAAGAGCAACGGCAGGTTCTCCACCACACAGACGACCCGGGGCAGGGGACGGTGCCGGCGCAGCTCGGCGAAGCGTTGACCACCGGCCCGGGCGGACGCCTCCGTACGCCGTTGCACCTCGGCCGTCAGCTGGTCGAACAGGTCCAGCACGTACTCCCGGTCGGCGGCCATCGCCGCGGCCCGGACCTGCGGGATCCACGACCGGTCCCGCTCGGTCTGGAGGAATTCCGCGAAGGACTCGCCCTCGCCGAGGTCCACCAGGTACAACGACAGCTCGTCCGGGCCGTACCGGGCGGCGAGACCGAGCAGAGCGGTGGTCAGGAAACTGGACCGGCAGGCCCGGGACCGGCCGCTGACCAGCCAGTGCGGGGTCAGCTCGGCGAACCCGAGGGAGACCGGCCGGCCACCGGCGTCGCCGACCGTGGTGCTCATCCCTTCGGTCGCGTCCGCCTGCCACAGCTCGTCCTCCGGCGGTGGCAGCAGGCCGGCCAGGGACAGCCGGCTGCCGGCCTCGATCTGGGCGGCGAGCCGCCGGCAGACGGTCTCGACCAACTCGGCCGGCGGATCCGGTTCGACGAAGACCGGCGAGTTCAGCCCTCCGTCGGTGCCGGCGACGGCGAACGCGGCTCCGGGTGGATCGCCGACCAGCGCGTACGCGGTGCGCATCGCCACCCTCGTGGCACCGGGCAGGGGCTCCCGGCCGGCCGGCGGCCAGCCCGCGACGATCAGGTGCAGCCCGGCGGCCGGCCCCTGCTCGGCGAGCGTCTCGATCCGGGCCAGGTCGGTCGGCCCGGTCCGCTCGGGCAGCGCGGCCACCACCAACAGCAACGACCGGTCGTGCCGGCGGGGACCGGACGAACCCGGCGTCACCCACTGCTCCGCCTCGGTCAGCACGGCCCGCAGCCCGGCGGCGTCGGTGGCCGGCGGGGAGAGCACCCCGGCGTCACCGAGCGCCGCGAACGGTGCCAGCGTCGCACCGGTCGCGTCCACCGCCCGGACCAGCAGCGCCCCGGCGGGCGTCGCCGCCACCAACCGCAGCAGTACGGCCCGCAGCAGCCCGGCCACCCGTGGATCGCGTACGTCGGTGTCCACCGTGAGGTGACCGGCGCCGAGCAGGGGAACCAGCGCGGGGAAACGGGCATCGTCCAGCGGCGCGGCGGTGCCGACCCGGACGAAGGGTGGCGGACCCTCCCCGGCCGGGGCGGCCGGCTCGACGGCGTCCAGAGTGGCACCCGCCCAGCCGGGTGCGAGGACCGCAGCCGCGGCCCGCAGCCGCTCGGCCAGCGCGTACTGGCGGCGCTGGTCGGCCGGGGCGGGACGGGTCTCGTCGAGGACGGTGGCCGCTGCGGCGACCGTCGCGGCAGCCCGGCGGTGCAACGCGGCGGCGCGGAGCGTCCGTGCCTTCGGACCGCCCACCGTGTCCACCCCCTCCGCCCGAGGTCGGCACCCACTCGCCGAGCACGCACGACGGTATCCCAGCGGACCCCCGTGCTCCGGGATGTGCGGCGGCGATGCGCCGGTGTTGTCGTGAATCTCACCGGTCGGCAGGGGTCCGTCACGATCTGCTGAATCTGGGGCATTGGGTCTACCGCGTCCAGCCGATAGCCTCAGGGGGTGGAATCAGTGCCGCCCCCCGCCGGTTCCCAGGTCTCCCGCGTACCGGCGCAACGGACCCCGCCGGAGGAGTTGGCGCCGCCCGCGATCGCGCCGGCCCCACCGCCGCCCCGGCGGCGGCTTCGTACGGTGCTGACGGTGGTCGCTGCAGTGCTCGCGGTATCGTGCGTGGGCGGAGGAGTGACCGGCTACCTCCTCTACGACCGCGCCACCACCCCCGACCGCAGCTCCCCAACCGTGGTTGTGGACAGCTACCTGCGGGCGTTCCTGGTGGACCACAACGACGTCCGAGCCGACCTTTTCGCCTGCGATGACGGCACCAACCTGGAACAGCTTCGCCTACTAAGAAGCGATTTGGCGGCTCGCGAGGAGCGTTTCGGGACCAATATGTCGATTAGTTGGGGAAACGTTCTGGCAGAGCGGGATGGCAACAAGGCCGAAGTGCGAGTCGAGCTTTTGTTCTCCGCTCGGGTCGACGGCATCAGACAGTACGACCGGCAGTCGTGGACGTTCACCACTCGCTTAGACGAGGTGTGGCGGGTCTGCTCCGGGGTGATGGACGACTGACCCTACTCGACCCACAGCAGATGGACGGGGACTTCCAGAGTGGTCGGCGGCTGGCCGCGCCAGGCCCAGCGATACCACTCCACCTCCGGTGCGACTCGAACGCAGATATCGCCCTCGGTGCCCGAGTAGGTCTCGGTGACGGCCCGCAGGTCGCGGTGCTCAACGGTGTCGACCATGTGGACGACCCGCCTGCCGGTGACCGCGTCCGCCTCGAAAACCGGCGTCGGTGCCCGGTGTGCCGGAGCGTCCAGGGAGACCAGTCGAATGCTGCTGCCCTCCGCTGACGCCGGTGTCGCTCGCGAGCCCACCGTCTCGACCCAGACCCGCTCGACCGGCACCAGCGGCGCGAAGACCTCCACCTGGTCGGACTCGGCGCGGTACCACTCGTGCTCCGGGATGACCGGGACGTAGGTGCGACTGTTCTGCACCACCCGTTCGTCGGCTCTTAGGTCACCCCGCCAACCCAGGCCGGGCAGCCCGACCAGCACGCGCTGCCCGCGCAACTCGACGCGCCCGGCGGCCGGGACGATCTCGATCGGGCGGGGTGGCTGCGGTGCCCAGTCCGGCTGGTCGGCGAAGGGGTCGGGCATCGGGCCGGTCATGGCGGTCGGCGCCTCACCCGATGCTCCGCAGCGGCGCGCCCTTCGCCCGCATGAACGGCACTGGATCGATGGCGCTCCGGCTGTTGCGGTCGCCGTCGGTATGCACCTCGAAGTGCAGGTGCGGCCCGGAGGAGTTGCCGCTGCTGCCCACCTCGCCGATCACCTCACCGGCCTGCACGGTGTCCCCTTCGGCGACGCGGGGACGGCTGACCATGTGACAGTAGCGGGTCACGATGCCCTGGGCGTGCAGCACGTCGACGAACCACCCGCAGCCACCCTTGCCCGGCCAGCCGTCCACGTCACAGCTGTGCCGGCCGCTCCGGTCCGGGTCGCAGTCGGAGAACACGACGCGGCCGGATGCCGCGACCCGGATGAGGGTGCCCTTCGGCGCGGCAATATCCACTCCGTTGTGTCCGGGACGGCTGGCGGTCCGGAAGCCGGAGCCGACGCCGCCCGGAATGGGGGCGGTCCAGCCGGAGGCGGCGATCTCACCCGACGCAGCGGCGTCGCACACCTCCTGCCCGGCGATCAGCGCCGTCCGGGCCGCGCCGCCGGCCAGCGCGTCGACGATGCGCGAGGCCAACTCCTCGTGCTTGGCGTACGCGTCCGGAAAGGCGCTGATCTGGACCCGCTGAGCGGCCACGGTCAGCGGCAGCTTCTCCCAGTCGGGCACGTCGTCGAGCTTCTCGTAGAACTTGCGGGACGTGTACGCGGGGTTCATCCGCTCGGCGACGGTGCCCCAGGACGGGCGTTGCTGGAACAGGCCGACCGAGTCGTGGTCGGCACCGACACCCTCGTGGGGAATGTCCTGTGACTCGCTGACCGTACGGTTGGCCAGGTTCAGCAGCCGGGATTCCTGCATGGCGGTCGCCACCGCGATCACCCAGCCCCGCGGTGGCACCTTCATCTCCTGGCCGACCTTGATGATCACCGCGGCATTGCGGAGCTGACGTTCGCCGTACTGGGGGAATCGGGGCATCTTGCCGGTCACGTTGACCTCGAAGTCCCCGGTGCACTCCATGCTCGCCGGGGTTAACTGCTCGGCCCCGTCGCCGCCCAACTCGGTGAGGAAGAAGGCGCCGGCGCCACCGGTGCAGCAGAGCAGCGCGAGTGTCGCGGTGAGCGCGGCGGCGAGCGCGCCGACCCGGATCGGCCGGCGGCGCGGGCGGTTCTCGTCACTCATGCCTGCTCCCAGTCCACGGCGTCCACCAGCCATCGCCCGTCCGGCGCCACCAGTTCGAGCCGGAGCCCGCCCGTGTCGAGCGGAATCAGCGCCTCCACGAAGGTCTCGCTGCGTGGACGTACGGTCACGTCGCCCGTCACCTCGCCGGCCGGCACATCTGCTGGCTCGGCGCCGGCGAGCTTGTCGGTGAGGGCGTCGGTCGACAGGGGACGCAGGCCCCCGCGCCAGTTGGCGGCAGACCGGCCGGGCGCGCCGAGCCAGGCCGCGACGAAGCGCTCCGCGACCTGCTTCGGGGTCGGTTCGCCGGGGCGGGTGACCGGCGACGGGGCGGTGGTCGTGGAGATCGCGCCGTCGTCGCCGGTGGTCGGATGCACGGTGGTGATCGGCTCGGACGGGCGGTTGCTCAGCCCGGCCAAGGGGTCACCGGGGCCGGCGACCAGCCGGGCCGCCCCCACCACGCCGAGAATCAGCACGGCGATGCCGAGGGCGACCCCCAACCGAGATCGCAGTAGCCGGGTGACTAGGAACTCGACGGCCCGTCGCACCGCGCTCACCGTGCCTCGGAGCGGATCCGGGGCGCTGGCTTCTCGGGGGCCCGCTCTGCTGAACCCGGGCGGTAGATGGCGAAGGACGGGTTCTCATCCGGCACGTCCGGCTCGGTCCACGAGGCGGGCTGCCGGCGGCGCGGTCGAGGCGCGACGGGTCGGCCTTCGGGGCGTCGCTCCTCCGCCGGGGCGGGGGCACCGGTGGCCTTCCGTCCGTCCCTACGTTCCGAGGCGGCTGGTGCGCCGCTCGGGACCGGGTCCGGCCGGGCCTCTGGACGAACCTTGGGCTGCTCGACCGGCGCTGCTCGGCGCCGTCCCACGGTCGGCTCCGTCGTGCCACCGGGTTCGGCGATGTCGAGCCGGGCAGCAGTGCGCATGTCCCGGAAAAACCGGCGATGCCAGGAGCCGGCCGAACTGACCGCCTCGCTACTGTCCTTGCCGCCGAGTTGGGTGATCCGCCGGTACGGACGCAGCAGCAGCCAGCCGACCACGCCGCACAGCCAGACCAGCACCACCTGAAGCCAGCCGGGCAGGGTGGCCGTGCTCATGATGAGATCGACCGCGAAGAGGTAGATGGCGGCCCCGGTGCCGAAGATCGCGATGTTGAAGATGGCGGCCACCACCGCGTTGCCCAGCCGGCGCAGACCGGCGCTGGCCGGGCGGAGCAGGCCGATCGTGCCCAGGATCGGCGCGGCGATCACCGCCCACCGGAAGATCAGGAAGCCGAGCAGCACGAGCAGCGAGGCGGTCAGGTCGAACATCGCGAACAGGAGGGCGGCGAGTACGGCGATGAATCCAGCCCCTACCCGGTCCATGTCTCGTACGCCCTGCAGATACTCGTACGCCTCCGGGTCTTCCCGCTCGATCTGCGCAGCCACTGTCATCCACTGCTGCTCGTCGGCGTTGAGCGCGCGGAGCGCCGGCTGCCCGTCGAGCCAGTCGGCGAGCTTGGCCAGCGGCACGCTGACGTCACCGAAGTGCTCCGTGACC
>NZ_JBFBAO010000177.1:0-13879 GCF_040682255.1 Micromonospora sp. NPDC051296
GGCTACCACTGCCGGGGTGGTGATCAGCTGGAGCTTGAGAGCAATTGGTCGGCGGCGCTCTGGATGCCCTGGCTGAAGTAGGCGACGTCGGTGTAGGCGGGGGTCGGCTCCTCGCCGATGTCCCAGTCACAGTCCGAACCAGTGCTCACGATGCCGACCTGCTCCCAGACGCCGTTGGGAAGCCGGTGCAGGGCCGGCCCACCGGAGTCGCCGGGGCAGTGGCTCTTCCGGTTCACCGACTTTGCGCAGATCGTTGACCTCGGGTACTCGGGGTGCTCATCCCACCAAGGGTCGTCGAAGCACTGCTCGTCCGGCAGGAATGGCAGCTCCACCTTGTTGAGGAAGCGTTCCTGGGGGCCGCCTGACTTCTTCGTGCCCCAGCCGGTCACGGTCAGCGTTTGCAGCTGTCGGGGCTCGGTGGCGAGCCGCAGGATGGGCAGGTCCAGTGGCCGTTCCAGCTTGATCACCGCCCAGTCCGGTCCATTCCACCACTCGGTTCCGCCGAGGTGGGCGGTGGATCTGCTGATCGTTCGGTGTGGGTTCTTGAGGTCGACGGTGCCGGAGACGACGGTGAAGCTGTCGCCTGGCTGCTCATCGACGCAATGTTGAGCGGTGAGTACCAGTTGCGGATGAATGAGGGTTCCACCGCAACCCACCGGCAGGAGCCGGACCATCCACGGGAACTCACCGGGCGCGGCCCGTTCACCGCCGCTGATGGCGGCGGCCGGAGCGGCCGTTACCAGCACGGCGGCCAACGCCACCACGGCGATCAGGAGTCGTTTCAAGCGCATCTGACACCCTTCGAAAAACTAGCCGGTACGGAGGTAGAACGCCCCCAGCGGGCGTTTTCGTTGCACACCGGGGCGATCCGCCAGCAAGATCGCCGCTCCATCGATGCGCACAGCCCAAGATCGGGTGAGCTCGGCAAAGCCGCGAGCGCTGGCTATGCGCCGGAGGTTATGCAGGCGGCGAGGATGTAGCTGGGGTGTCGGTCGAGGTTGTGCGGGCTCGTCCTCCGCGAGCCGCCGTACTCGACGTGCTTGAGCCTCGTGCGGCGGTTCTATGGTGTCGCCGTGAGCAACCAGCCGGTACGTGATGCCTATTCGTCCATGTCGGCGCAGTACATCGCGCTGTTCGATGGTGGGTGGCAGACCCACGTCGATGACGCCGCCCTCGTCCGGGGCCACCTCGCCGGCCTGCCCGGCAGGGTGCTCGATCTCGGTTGTGGCCCCGGCCACTGGGCCGCCTACCTGCATTCGCTCGGCGCCGACGTAACCGGCATCGACCTGGTGCCCGAGTTCATCGACCACGCCCAAGCGAACTTCCCCGGGCCGGCATTCCGGCTCGGCTCGATGACCGAACTGGACGTCCCCGACCATTCGGTGGCCGGCATCCTCTCCTGGTACTCGACCATCCACCTGCCACCCCGGGAACTGGACCACGTGCTCACCGAGTTCCACCGGATGCTAACCACCTCCGGGAGGCTGGTGATCGGCTTCTTCGACAGCGACGACGAGGTGGCCGAGTTCGACCACAAGGTCCTCACGGCGTACCGCTGGCCGGCCGACGAGTTCTCCGCCCGCCTGACCAAGGCCGGTTTCACCGAACTCCAGCGCCTGCAACAGCAATTCCCGGACCGCCCGGACCGCAGATACGCAGCGATCGCCGCACGCGCCGCCTGAGTCCGCTGCCCAGAGTCCTACATCCGGACGATGCCGACGGTTCAGCCAGTCTCGATCATGGCAAGGGCCCCGAGGCACGAGTCGAACCGGCGGGATAGGGCGGCAGTCTGTGGCACGTCAACGCGGAATGCGCGACCGGCGTCAAGCGCACTCAACTCGGCTGCGCGCTGGGTTCTGCCCTCCCTGGCCACATAGGTTGGAGCCCGGTTAGCGGCAAATCAGTGCGTTTCGCGTCCCCTATGCTGACGCTCGGCGTCGGCCGGGCGTCGTCGGCGCAGATCGTGGCGGCCGGGACGAAGGCCAGAGACTGGGGACGAGGACATTGGCCAGCTTGGCAAGGGCGAGTCAGGACGCATGTGCTGCGGCCCTTCACCGCTACGGATTCGTCGCCAAGAGCAGAGGTCTTCTGCTTCAGACGAGTGGTTCCGGAGCAGCGTCGGGATGGCTGGGACTAAATCTCGCCACGTGGTCGTTACCTCAGGTCCTGCACATCAACCCCGTAGTCGGCGTCAGGCACGACTCTCTGGAGGCCATCCTTGTCTCAACTGCTGGTTGGTCGGCTCCCGTGGCGTCCATTAGCAGGCCACTGGGATACCTGATGCCGCAGAACACCTTCGTTCAGTGGGACTTCTCCTCGACTGGTCATCTGGCGGCGGTAGCGGAGGACCTCGCTACCGCAGTCGCGACCTACGGCCAGCCCTTCATCGACCACTGGTCCGACTGGAACACGTTCTCCCGTGAGGTCGCCAACTCCGATCTCCTCCTCGACAACGTCCGCTTCGTCATGTTGCCGGCTGTAGCCGCAGTCAACGGCGACTACGAGCTCGCGGACCGGCTGATCCGGGAGGAACTCGAGCGCACGGCAGGCGAGCAGGATGCCTATTCGAAGGGGTATCGCGACTTCGTCGAGAAGTTCCGCAGGACTGTCCTGACGCACTGATCTCGGCAGATCCGCGCATCCCGACTGCCGGCTGATTGGCGTTTCAATCGTCCTGCTCGGTCTGACGCCGGTCAGGTGTCTCGCCGGTTACCGACTGTGCGAGTTCCAGCCATCTTGGCCGCTTGGCCAGGATGGTTCCCGCGCACTGCACTGCCAGCGCCACGTGCCGATCTCCGGCCGCTCCGATGAACTCCACACCGTAGGGCCCAGGTCGTACGTCCACCACCGAGGCTCTAGCCATCTCGTGCGTTCCCCAAGGGTTCACGATCCGGACGGCGTTGTCGTCGACGGTGACTCGGGAAACGAGAACACAGAAAGCCAGCACGGCGGTCACGCCGACCAGCCCGATCCACCAGGGCAGCTCATCGGCCGGCATGCCGTCGGTCCAGCCGGGGTTGAGAAGTTCGGGGTAGAGGAAGGTCGACGCCAGCGCTATCGGCAGGCCGACCGCGACAATCCGGACCCACAACCGCGTCCGCCACACCTGGGCATGTGGGCGTCTCTTGGACACATGCACCTCCCGGCCGGGAGCATAACCACCACCTGCCAGGCGAACGCGGACCCGTGTCCGCCAGGCGGCCGGATATCCGGACGTGCCGCGGTTGTGCGTCCGCTAACGTCCCGCCTCATGGGGAGCACGAATCTATGCACCGAACGCCTTGAGCTTCGCCCGGTGCGTGACGAGGACATCGACCGGATCCTGGAGTACCGCAACCTGCCGGAGGTCACTCGCTGGCTACTGCGCACCGACGTCGACCCTGCGTCCTTCCGGGCGGCGTGGCGGCGCGCGGCGGAGGACCCCGACGACCACAGCGTGGCGGTGACCCTCGACAGCGTGGTGATCGGGACCGTCTCGCTTGATCTGGTCGACGGTATGGGGCAGCCCGGCATGCCGGCGCGGACGGAGGCCCAACTCGGCTACATCTTCGACCCGGCGTACGGCGGCCAAGGCTATGCGACTGAGGCGGTCACCGCGATGGTGGCGTACTCGTTCGACCGGCTGGGCGTCCGAAGGATCACCGCCGGCTGCTTCGCGGACAACCTCGCCTCGGTGCGGATCCTGGAGAAGGTCGGCATGCGTCGTGAGCAGCACGGCGTCGGCGACTCCTGGCACGCCGAGCTGGGCTGGGTGGACGGCTACACGTACGCCCTGCTTGCCGATACCTGGCGCCAAGGGACGGCGCCGTAGGGGTCGGGTCAGTCCGGATCGGGCATCAGGCCCTGCGCACGCAGTTCTTGGACCTGCCGCGCCGGTGGTGGCTGCGAGTCCCGGTCCGAGGGGCGCGGCCCCTCCGGGCCGTCCGGGCCGACCCGGACGAAGGTCTCGACCCGGGTCACCCGACACGGCACGCCCTGCACTTCGAAATCGTCGGTACGCGGGGGCTGGTGCGCCGCCCGGGCGCGGTGGTACGCCGCCACGAACTCCTCGATCGGGGTGTTCTCGTCCGGCAGGATCGCCGCGATGGAGAAGGACTCCGCGTCCCGGGCGGCCTGCGGCGTCGGGTACGTGGCGAACGACCGGGGCCGCCAGCTGCCGGCGACGTGCTCCCCGACGGTGTAGCCGACCGGGAGCAGCACCACGTTCGGGTGGGTGGTCACCGCCCGGCGGGAGTCGGCGCGTACGTCCTCGGGGACGCTGGTCGTCCGGTAGGACGCCGAGACCATCTCCATCCGGACGAGTCCGTCGGTGAGTCCACTGCTGGCGGTCGGGTCGATGACGAACCCGTCCGTCGGCGAGGTGCTGCGCTCCGCCTGCCCAGGCGGGTGCGGGTCCGGGTCGGTGGGTCGGGGCGGCTCCGGACCGTCCGGTCCCATCCGGATGAACGGTTGCGCCCGGATGATCCGGTAACGGCGGCCGTGGACGGTGAATTCATCGACAGGCTCCCAGTCGAGCAGCTCGTACGCCGTCTCGTACGCCGCCCGCTCGGCCGCTTGCTCGGCGGTCTGCGGTGTCTCGCTGTACAGCTTCCGGAAGTGCGACGCGAGACTGTCCCGGGCAGACTGCGGCTCGTCGGCGGTGAGCTGCAGGATCCGCCACCGGCCGTCCACCTCCTCGGCGGCGCCGAAGAACGGTGCACCCCACATGAGCTTCGGATAGGCGACCGAGCGGCGGCGGGCGTCGTCCTCGGCCACCGCCGACACCGGGTCGTCATGCTGCTCGATCCTGATCACCAGGTGATCAGGTACCTGCTCACCGCGATTGGTCATATCCGCATTGTGTTCCCTCGGCTGCCGAAATGCGGCCCCGCCACTCACACGGGAAGGGTGGGACGGCGGGTGGCCGATCTCGCGGCGGTGAGAGCGCTGGTGATGGACACCTCGCCGAGCAGGCCCGGTGCCGCGACGCTGTCGCCGACCAGCCAGACCCCGTCGCCCCGGTCGATCGCCGGACGGTCGCGCCAGGTGCGTCCGGGCAGGTCGACCGCGCCGGTACGGTGCCGTGCCGCGGCCTCGCGGCGCCACAGCACCCGTTCGCGCCAACCCGGCAGGCCGAGGTCGGCGAGCCGCTCCAACCGGGCCACCGCGTCGGCGAGCGACTCACCGGCGCGCATCGGCATCTGCCCCTGCACCAGGGTGTGGCCCGCCGGTGCCAGCGACGGATCGACCTGGGAGTACCGCTCCAGGAAGCCGCCCGCGTCGAGGTCGGAGACGACGTACCGGTCCTCGCGCCGGCTGCGCAGGCCGAGATCGAGCAGGGCGGCGCGCCCGCTCTCCCAGCGCAGGGACTCGTCGCCGAGCAGCGAACGCGCGGCGTCGAGGCTGGTGGCGACGATCACCGGGCCCGTCGGTAACTGGTCCACCCGGGAGCCGACCTCGATCCGTACGCCGAGCGTGCGGGCGTGCTCGGCCATCCGCCCGATCATCGCGCCCCAACCGCCCGTCAGGTACCGCACGGAGGGCCAGCGCGGCGCGGTGACCCGGACCAGCCGCTCCCAGACGAACGCCGCACTGAGCCGCCCGGCGTCGGTGTAGGTGAGGATCCCGGCGAGTCCGGCGGCGGCGCTCGCCGCCTCCGCGCCGAACCGTTGTTCCGCCCAGGCGGCGAAGTCCTGGTCGACGGGGGCCGACAGCCGCCGCCGGGTGAGCATCCGCCGCAGCCCGGCCGGCGGCAGGCCGTGCAGCCGGTCGCCGTGCCGGAAGCGGCCGCGGGCCAGCGCCCGCAGGGTCAGCCTGGTGAACGGTCGTACCAGTCCGCGCCGGTCCAGCCACCGGAAGGGCTCACCGTCGGAGTAGAGGGCGTGCGGGCCGTCGTTGGCCACGTACGGCGCTGCGGTCGAGCGCGCCCGACCACCGAGGGTGCGATGGGCCTCGTACAGGGTCACTGCGCTGCCGCTCTCGGCGCACGCGATGGCGGCGGTGAGGCCGGCGAGCCCGCCACCGATGACCGTGATGTTTTCCGTCATGCCCCTTCGGACGCAGCCGGCCCCACCCGGTGTGACATCGCGGCCAGCTTCTCCGGGTTGGCGAGCAGGTAGATGGTGTCGATCAGCCCGTCCCGGACGACCAGGGAGAGCACCGTGACGGGCCGGCCGTCGACCCGGGCGACAAGGGCCGGGCCCCCGTTCACGTCGGTGACGTCGATGCTGAACGATGCGGGCAGTTCGTCGGCGGACAGGAAGGCGCGTACCGCCGCCTCGGTCGACACCGCGGCGAAAAACCGGGACACCTTGTCGACGCCGTGGATCACCCGTACCGGCGCCTTCGCCTTGCCGCCGGCGTCGCTGACCAGCCGTACGTCGGAGGCCAGCAGTTCGGTCAACGCCCGCAGGTCGCCGGTGCCGCAGGCGGCGAGGAACCGTTCGGTCATCTCCCGACGCCGGGCCCGGTCCACGTCGAAACGAGGCTGCCGCTGCTGGACGTGGTCGCGGGCCCGCCGGGCGAGCTGCCGGGTGGCCGCCGGCTCGCGGCCGATGATCCCGGCGATGTCGTCGAACGGCAGCCCGAACGCCTCGCGCAGCACGAACACCGCCCGCTCCAGCGGGGAGAGCGTCTCCAACACCACGAGCAGCGCCAACTCCACAGAATCGGCGAGTTCGAACTGCTCGCTGACATCCGGCGCGGTGCTGATCGGCTCGGGCAGCCACGGCCCCACGTACGCCTCGCGCCGCGCCTTCGCCCGGCGCATCCGGTCGATGGCGAGCCGGGTGGTGACAGTGATCAGGTACGCCTTCGGGTCCGCCACCGTCGCCTGGTCCACGCCCGACCAGCGCAACCAGGCGTCCTGCACCACGTCCTCGGCGTCGGCGACGCTGCCGAGCAGCCGGTAGGCCACCCCGACCAGCAGGTCGCGGTGTGCGGTGAATACCTCGTTGGACATGACTCCAAGGACGCGTCGCAGGTCGGCCGATGTGACACCATTCTGCCCGCCACACATTCTTGCTGCCGCCGGCCGCATCAGTCGACGGAGGACAGGCTTATGATCGGCTGTGTCCGGTCTCGGGACTTGCGTGATAGGCAGGTATCAGGACCTGCATGACACCCCCGCCGAGTGGTGGGCCTGGAATGCTGACTGCGCGAAAGTGAGACCAGCCAGCCCATGCCCTTACCCGCGCACCTTGGGTTCGGCACTACCTCGGGTACTACTGCCCAGAGCACGACCATCCTGGCGAGTTCCACACCCAGACGAACCTCGAACGACCACAATCCGCTGCCTGCCAGCATTGCTCCGCGCCGATTGCACCTGTGCCTCCGGCGGGGGCCCGACGACTCCAGGATGGAGTTGCCGAACGGTTCCGGCCGTGGGTGGTAGTGGCTGGGGGTTGCAGAGGCCGAGGCGGCGTGCGTTTTTCACGGCTGGACGAATCTTCCGCCGGGCTCGTGTCACCGCTGCCTTGGGGTGAGAGCGTCGGCGCCGTCGGCCGTGCCGTAGTGGCCTCCTCGATCGGCGGCAATCCGCTCGGCCAGCGCGAGTGCGGTTACGACCTGGCCTTGCGCGCCGGCTACACCGTCTATCGTCGAGATTCTTGTGGTGAGTGCCTCGTCTCTGCGCACCATCCCGATTGCGCTGCCGTCACCGGCGCTGGTGCCCGCCAAGACGGTTGGCCCGACCATGCCGAATTGTGTGGCCATGGTCATGACCGCAGCGTTTCGCTTGGTTGGGTTTTGATCTACGTAGGGTGCCCCGGTCACCAGGACCGCCCCGTCAGCGGGACCATCGAGTCGCTCGGGTGCGGTGAGGTAGCCGGCGCTGGCGTGAGCGGATATCACCGCTGAACCGTGGGCGCTGGTCGGCGCTCCGAGCAGAACCGCGGCTAGGAGCGCGCCAGCGGTCTCGGCTCCGTTGCTGTTGCCTGGAAGAGTGCTAGACGGAGCGCTGCGGTGGGCCAGCTCAAGCAGATTCAGGTTGTTCTTTGGGTCGAAAAATGCCTCCCGGATGTCGACGGGCCCTGTTACGGCGGCGCCGGCCACTTGAAGTTTTTCGATCACATCCTTGGCGTGGTCGCGTCCGGACGGCGTCGTCAACACCACGATCCGGCGGTTGGCCAGCGTCCCGCGTAGCACGGCGGGTGCCGTGTCGTTGATGTAGTCGTCCTTGCGGCTCGCCTCTACCTGAAGGTCCTCGGTCGTCTGACGGAGCTGCTCGTTCGTCTTGTGGGCCGCACTGATCGAGTCGCTGAGCACGTCGGTAGCAAAGCCGTTTGCTGCGGCGGTGCCGAATACCGCACCGACCGCCAAGGCGATAAACACCGCAGCGAGCGAGACGATGTGGTAGCGAAAGCTGATCATCATCGTATTTTATGGGCATCCATGGCTAGGTCGCGGGGCAGGTCGTTGACGCGGCGCCCCGCCCTTGACGCTGACTCCGCACCGCGCTGGATTGCAGCACACCGCGCGCGATGAAGGCCGAGCAGTAGCCATGCCAAGATCAACGGCACGGATTCGGCACAACTGAGAGTGACAACCAATGCAAAACGTCGAGGACAGATGAGCGTGCCCCAGCAGTTCGGGGCGCGGATATGCCCGATCGGTACCGACGGCGGTGGCTCCGCCACTGCCTCCGCGCAGGCCGGCTCCGCCGGCAGTCTGGTGGTCGGTGGCCGAGTTGACCGTGTGCTCGGGCTGACGCTGGCGCTGAGAACGCTCCTGGGTGGGCACCGGCTACCGTCGGTGCCCACCCCAGACGATCAGCGGCGCTGGAGTGCCTTGACGTTGTCGCCGAAGGTCCAGCCCTTCGAGCCGTCCCAGTTGATCGACCAGGTCATCAGGCCCTTGAGGCTGCCGTTGTAGGTGTTCCACGCCTGCGCCACGGCCGAGGGTGCCATGTAGCCGCCGCCCGCGCCGACCTGGGCCGGCAGGCCGGGGACCTGCTTGTCGTACGGGACGCGGATGGTGGTGCCCTGGATGACCAGGCCGGTGTTGAGGCAGTTGGTCTGGGCGACGAAGCCCTGCACGGTGCCGGCCGGGTACGAGTCGCCGGCGCAGCCGTACATGCTGCCGTTGTAGTACTGCATGTTCAGCCACCAGAGCCGGCCGTTGTCGGCGTACTTCTTGATGATCGGCAGGTACGAGCCCCAGATCGAGCCGTAGACGACGCTGCCTCCGGTGACGTACGCGGTTTCCGGTGCCATGGTGAGGCCGAAGCCGGCCGGCATCTGGGCGAGGACCCCGTCGATGATGCGGATCAGGTTCGCCTGTGAGGTGGAGAGCTGGTTGATGTTGCCGCTGCCGGTGAGCCCGGTCTCGATGTCGATGTCGATGCCGTCGAAGTTGTACCGCTTGAGGATCGGCACGATGGTGGCGATGAACCGGTCGGCGACCGCGCTGGAGCTGAGGTCGATGCCGGCGGTGGCGCCGCCGATCGACATCAGGATGGTCAGCCCGGATGCCTTGGCCCGGCACATCTCGGCGGGGGTGGGCACCTTGACCGTGGCGTCCATGCCGTCCTGCCAGAGCACGGTGCCGTCGGAGCGGATCACCGGGAACGCGGTGTTGATGACGTTGTAGCCGTGCGCCGGGATCCGCGAGTCGGTGATCGGGATCCAGCCGAGCCCCGGGTGCACCCCGTTGGACGCACCGTCCCAGTTCTCCCAGTAGCCCTGGAGCACCTTGCCGGCCGGCTTCGGCTTGAGCGCGCAGGTGTCCGAGCCCGGCGGGGGAGTGGTGGTGGGCGGCGGGGTGGGTGTGGGCGAGGAGGTGGGGGTGGGCGTGGGTGACGGGGTCGGCGTCCGGGTCGGGGTGGGTGACGGCGTCGGTGAGCCGTCACACGGGCCGAGGTCGGTCCAGAGTGACGGGGTGGCGGCCGGGTTCCAGCCCGCTCCGACGTGCGCGGTGTGCGTGACCAGGGCCTGGTAGGTCCGGCCGTTGTAGGTGACCCGGCTGCCCGCCTGATAGGTGTTGCCCTCGGCCCAGGCCGGTGCCGTGCAGGCCGCGAGGATGGTGATCGGCGCGCCGGCTGCGGTGGGGGTGGCGGCGAAGCTGCCGGCGGCCGGTAGGGCCGCCACGGCGGCGACCAGGGCGGCGGTGGCCAGAGCGGCCGTGGCCAGCAGGGCGGATGGCACGGGTGGACGTCGCATGGCATGCCTCCTCATCGATGGGGGGAGGCTATCGTTAACTTTATTAAAAGTAAATGCGTCGATCCGCCGACCACCAGGTGCCGTGTGCCTACGGTCTCGTCAAGCCGACTGCGCCTTCGGCGGGAAGCCCTTGATCGTCACAGTTGGTATTGGTCTGTCCCGCCCCCCTGCCCCTCTGCCCTTTCGCTTTGCTCTGCTTCAACCGGCGCAACGGTCACTGCTTGTGACTGCCGCTGCCGCGTGGCCTGGTCGTGCTCCGGTGTGTTGTTGCTGGTCAGCTGCCTGTGCGTGGGTTGAAGCAGAGCAAAGTGCGAACGGAGGTGACCGGCGGCCGCCCGGCCGCAGTTACGCAGGGTCGCGGTCACGCAGGGTTGCGGCTTGGCGGGTACGACTGTCGGCCGACCAGGCGCCGCCGGGTGCGGCGATGGTCTGCGGGGTGACCGGTGGGCGCGGGTGTGGCAGCGATGCGGTTGGCGTGGGGTGGCGAGCGGCGGGACCAGAAGGGCGGCCGGTGGGGTGGCGAGCGGCGGGGCCAGGAGGGCGGCCGGTGGGGTGAGCGGCGGGGCCAGGAGGGCGGCCGGCAGGGTGGGTGGTGGCGTGGATGTCCGCCACCAGGGCGTCGATCTGGCCCTTGGTGACACCGGGCATGCAGATGACGTGGCTCAGCGGTCCGTCGGTGGCCAGCAGCCACTTCTTCCGTACCTGTACCGGTGGGGTGTCTAGGACGACGGTGAAGGCGTGCGGGTGACGCCAGGCGGGCCAGCCGGCGGCGGTGAGCTGGTCGACGGCGTACCCGGCGAGGTGTCGGGCCTCGCTGACCCGCCAGCGGTGCCCCTCGCGGCCGTGGGTGGCGATGGCGTGCCAGAGCAGGGCGGCGGCCAGGCCGCAGCGGGAACCGGTGATGGTGGTGTCGACGGTGTCGGTGTAGGTGACGTGGCCGCCGGGGGTGCGGATGCCGGCGCGGATGAGGACGACGCCGCACGGGGTCGGCGTACCGAAGAACTTGTGGCCGCTGATGGCGACGCTGTCGATGCCGCTGGTGGGGTCGAGGCGGAGCCGGCCGTCGAGGGCGAGCGGGATGCCGGACAGGGCGGCGTCCACGTGCAGGTGCCCGCCGGGGGCGTGCGGGGCCAGGATGGCGCGGATGCGGTCGGTGTCGTCCACGGCTTCGGTCATGGTGGTGCCGGCGGTGGCGACGACGATCGCCGCCCGGGTGGGGCGTCGTCGGATCTGCGCGGCGAGGTGGTCGTGGTCCATCTCGCCGTCGGGGTGGGCGTGCACGGGGATGCGCCGTACGCCGAGGATGTCGAGGATCTTGGGGATGGAGTAGTGGGCGGCGGTCGAGTGGTAGGCGACCGCTCGCGGGTGGCGGCGGTGCGCGGCGTGCAGGGCGGCGAGGTTGCCCTCGGTGCCGCCGGTGGTCACGTACCCCCATCGGTCTTCGGCGGGCATGGCCAGCGTCTCGGCGACCCAGGCGACGACGGCCCGTTCCAGGGCCTTGGTGTGGGCCGCGCCGCCGGGGTCGGTGGCGGGGTCGCCGATGTTGTTCCAGAGCCGCCGGCCCAGGCGGGCCATCACCTCGGTGTGGTCGAGGTCGACGGCGCCGGGGAACCCGATGCTCGTCGGTGCAGCCGTGTCGGCCCGGTCGACGAGCTGGCGGAGTACGGCGTCGACGTCGATCTGGCCACGGCCGAGGTCGACGACCTCGGCGAGGGTCGGGGTGTCGGTCACGGGTGCCGCCCCGGGAGCAGGTGGGCGGTGAGTACGTTGTGCAGCAGCCCGAGTTTCCGCCACACCTCGCGGGTGTCGTGGTCGCCCTGCTCGGTGAGGTCCTGATGCGGGTTGTAGTGGCTGACCCGGTCGGGGTCGAGGGTCTTGGTGCAGCGGATGCCGTCGACGCCGAGGCGGGCGTGCGGGTCACGGTCGACGTGCAGGGCGGTGCCGTCGGTCAGCAGCGTGTAGCACTGTCCCTTGAGGTCGAACGCCGACAGCCGACGGCCGCCGACCGGCACGCCGCGTAGCGTCCGGGCGACCTGGTGCCAGCGGCCGTGGTCGGTGTCGAGGGTGGTGACACCGACGCCGACGTAGACCGCACCGGCCGGCGGGCTCATGTCGCCGCCGTTGACCATCGACCGTTCCGGGCCGAGGGGATGCCAGCGGCGTTCGGCGGCGGTGCAGCGGGCGACGTTCTCCGCCGCGATGTCCGCCAGGTCGCCGAGCAGCCGGGGGAGGTCGTCGGCTTCGGGCGAGGCCAGCCACAGCCGGTACGCGGTGTGCAGCCGGTAGCCGTGCGGCTCGGTCGGGGCGTCGGAGACGAGGAACAGCATCACCCCGTGCGGGCCGAGCGCGTCGCGCTGCCCGTACCGCTGGTCTGCCTCGATCAGGTGGCCCACGTTCAGTCGCTTGGCCCGGAAGACGATCTGCCGGCGCAGGTCCGCCCAGCGACGGGCCTGCGGCGACACGGTGGCTGCGTGAGTTGTCATCGGCTGCACTTCTCAGATCGAGACGTTGATGGTGTCGGGTACGGCGTGGGTGGTCGGCGTGCCGCGACCGATGCCGGCGTACACGTCGGGGCGGGCGGTGCGCAGGTGCCCGGCCCATACTCCGCCGGTGACGGCGGCGGCGACGATGATCGCGGGCAGCAGGTACGGGTACGCCGATCCGGGTGCGGCGCCGAGCAGCGACCCGACGTTGCCGATCATCGCGGCCAGCACCGCTGATCCGGCGAACACACCCAGGGCGGGGGCCAGCCGCCACTCCCATAGGCCGGGTCGACGGCCGCGCACGGTGGCCGGGGCGGTCATCGCGGCTGCCGACGCGGCCAGCAGCAGGCAGAGCAGCCCCATCGCGCCCAGCGTGGACAGCCAGGTGAACATCGCCGCGACGGGATCGGCGCCGCCGAGCGCGAACGCGCCCACCACGACCGCCGCGACGGTGGTCTGGGCCAGTGACCCGCCGCGCGGCGCGCTGACCCGGGTGCCGTTGCCGGCGTGCGCGAGGCCGGCGGGCAGCACTCCTTCGCGGGCCATCGCGAAGACGTACCGGGCGACGACACTGTGGAAGGCCAGCATCGAGGTGACGATCGCGAGAACCAGCAGCACCTCCGCGAGCGGCACCCACCCGCCGCCGACGCGCGCCAGCACCGAGAACGGCAACCCGGCCGCCGGATCGGCGGCCATCCCGGCGACCGCGCCGGGACCGACCGCGACGCCCATCGCCCAGGCGGCGAGGGTGTACACCCCGCCGAGTACGACGACCGCGCTGATGGTGGCCCGGCCGACCGACCGGCGGTCGGTGGTCTCCTCGACCAGTGAGCCCGGTGCGTCGACGCCCATGAACGCGGCCACGCAGAACGCGACCGCGCCGCCGATGCCGCTGACCGCCAACCCCGACGCGTCGAACCCGGCCCAGGACAGCTCGCCGCCGGCCGGTCGCCCCACGGCGGCCAGCACGAACACGGCGACGATCAGCAGCGAGGCGGCCAGCACGGCGACCAGGACCCGGGTGGAGAGCACGATCGCCCGTACGCCGAGCACCCCGACGACGGTCAGCGCGATGCCGGCCCACACCCACCACGCACCGCCGAGCGTGGCGGCGACCGTCGCGCCGAACAGCCCGTAGTGAGGTCGGGCCGCAGCGCGGTGCTGGTCTTTCGACCGGTCCGTTTCTGCGGCCCGCCTCCCGAACCGGACGTGCGGCTTTCACCGCATCCGGCTCTCCACGAGCCCGTTCAGTTGGGTCAT
>NZ_JBFBAO010000178.1:0-13868 GCF_040682255.1 Micromonospora sp. NPDC051296
TACTTGGCGGGCGTTAGGGCCGTTCAACCCCCCGGCCTACTTCATGATCAACCCAGCGGTCAGGGGGGCAGGGGGGCAGGGGGTCAGGGAGCAGGGGGCAGGGGGCAGGGGGCAGGGGGCAGGGCAGGCGGCGCAGCCAGCGGCGCTGCCAGGGCGTCTCCACGGCCCCGGGCCGGTAGGCGGCCCGCACCCAGGCGACTGCCCGCTCGGCGGGCAGCCCGTCGAGGATCGCGAGCGCCGCCAGCGCGGTGCCGGTACGGCCCGTGCCGCCGCGGCAGGCCGCCTCCACCCGTTCGCCCGCGTACCCACGTCGCAGCGCCTCGTGCAGGGCATCCAGGGCGTCGGCCCGGTCCGTCGGCACCCAGAAGTCCGGCCACCGCACCCGCCGGTGCGCCCAGGTGGGCACCGGCCCGGGCGCGAGCAGCAGGCTGAAGTCGGCCGGTGAGGCCGGGTCGGCGATGCGCCGCCCGCGCACCCGCACGCCGCCGGGCAGCTCGACCACACCGACGTCGTCCGTCCAGCCCGGCCCGCCACCCATCGCGCCAGTATCCGCCCGCGCCACGGTCACCCGCCGGGCAGGGGTGCGATGGACGGTCAGTGGGGTGGGGTCTGGTCGGGGCGCTGACGATCGTCGGCCCAGGCGCTGCGGTAGATGGTGCCGCGCCCGTGTGGGTCGGGCACGCCGGCCGGCGCCGACTCGACCAGAGCTTCGCTGGTGTCGTTCGACCGCAGGCCGCCGGCCCGCCGCGACCGGCGCATCCGGGTGACGACGAACCAGGCCAGTCCGCCCACGCACGCGACGATGACCAGGTTCTGCAGCACGCCGGCGTACCCCTCGACCAGGTGCCAGTTGTCGCCGAGCAGGTAGCCGGCCATCACGAAGGTGGTGTTCCAGATCAGGCTGCCCAGAGTGGTGTAGGCGACGAAGGTGAGCAGCGGCATGCGCTCCACCCCCGCCGGGATGGAGATCATGCTCCGGAAGATCGGGATCATCCGGCCGAAGAAGACGGCCTTGACGCCGTGCCGCAGGAACCACTCCTCGGTGCGGTCGATGTCGCTGAGTTTCACCAGCGGCAGCTTGGCCGCGATCGCCCGCGTCCGCTCCCGACCGAGCACGGCACCGATCCAGTAGAGCGCCAGCGCACCCAGCACCGAGCCGAGCGTGGTCCAGAAGATCGCTCCGACCACGCTCATCCGGCCCTGGGCCGCGACGAACCCGGCGAGCGGCAGGATCACCTCGCTGGGAATCGGCGGGAAGAGATTCTCCAGCGCCACGGCCAGCCCCGCACCCGGGCCGCCGAGCCGCTCGACCAGATCGGTGACGAAGCCGACCAGACCGTCCTCGGGCGGCGCGGACTGGCCGACGACGCCGGTGGCGGACGGGGCGTGCGGGGACTGAATCATGCGCAACAACCTACGAACTGAACCTGAGAGCCGCCCAGCCGGCCGTCGACCTGCCGGGCGGGAGGCCCGTAGGCTGCGCAAGCGTGGCAGCAGAACCGGTGCGCGGTCCACTGACGATCGCCGTCGCCCAACCGACCTGCGTCGCGTACGACGTCGCCGCGAACGTGGTGGCGCACGCGGCGTCGGTCCGCGCGGCGTCGGCCCGGGTGGTGGTCTTCCCGGAACTCTCGCTGACCGGCTACGAGTTAGACGCCGCGCCGGTCGACCCGTCCGACCCCCGGTTGGCGCCACTGGTCGAGGCTTGTGCCGAGACGGGGACGCTGGCCCTGGTCGGTGCCCCGGTGGCCGGCGAGCACATCGCCACCCTGGCGGTGCGGGGCGCCGGCGTGCGGGTGGCGTACCGGAAGATGTGGCTCGGTCCGGTCGAGGCCCGCCGGTTCACGCCGGGCCCGGCCCCGGCGATGCTGGCGGTCGACGGCTGGCGGCTCGGCCTGGCGATCTGCAAGGACACCGGCATCGCGGAGCACGCCGCCCGCACCTGCGCCCTGGGGGTCGACGCCTACCTGGCATCCATCCTGGACTCGGCCGCCGAGGCGGCGGTGCCCGACGAGCGGGCGCTGCGGATCGCCACCACGCACCGGGTCTTCGTCGCGGTCGCCAGCTTCGCCGGTTCCACCGGCGGTGGCTACTCCGAGGCGGCCGGCCGGTCGGCGATCTGGGCGCCGGACGGCTCGGTGCTCGTCCGGGCCGGCACCGCACCCGGCGAGTACGTGCACGCCACCCTGACCTGACCTCGGCCAGTCATCAGTCCTCGTCGTCGTTGTCGGGCAGCGTCGCTTCGAGCCGGTCGAGCAGGCTGTCGAACCGGTCGGCGAAGTCGGCCGGGAGCCGGCCGCGCTCGACCTCGTCCTCGAGGCGTTCACGCACCTCCTCGATCCGCTTCTCGCGGTCCTTCGGCTTGCCCCCGGCCAGTTTGGCGAGCTCCTGGCGCAGCTTGTCGGCGGCCTTGTCGTCGATCTTGCCGGCGAGCTGCGCCTCGGTGAGCAACGCGGCGAACTCGACAGCGGCCTGCCGCAGGCTCACCGGCTCGGGCCGGGCCGTCGACGGAGTGGCGCTGGGTCGCGGCGTGGCCGGTGCGGTGGAGGTCGGCGGGGCGGCCGGGGATGTCGTGGCCGTGCCCGTGGCCGTGGGCGGCGTGTCGCCGCGGTTGCCGAGGGCAAGTACCGCGCCCAGACCGACCAGCAGGGCCAGACCGGCCGCGACCAGCGCGCCGACCGGCGGGCCGGACCGCCGCGACCGGCTGGGCCGCCGGCCGGTGGCGGGCACGGGGCGGGCCGCACCACGCGCCGGACCGCCGGCCGTCGACCACCGGCCGGCGTCGCCTCGCCGCGGGCCGCCGGTCGCGGACCACGGGCCGTCGTCGCTCCCCTGCCCCGCAGCGGTGGCCGGCACAGCGGCGGCGGCGGACCACGATCCGGCGCGGTCGATAAGGGTCGGCGGCTGCGCGGACCCTGGCTCCGCCGAGGTGGGCGCGCCGGCGGGAGTGGAGATGATCGGTAGGACGGCGGTGGACGGCCCCGCCGGCCCGGTCGCGCCGGCCCGGAACCGGGCGGCCAGCTGCCCGGCGGTGGGCCGTCCGGCCGGATCGGGATCGAGGCAGGCCAGCACCAGCTCGGCGAGGTCGGCCGGCAGCCCCGGTACGCGCAGCGACGCCACGGGCGGGCGGTGGGCGTGCACCGCAACGGCGTCCTCCCAGTCGCGTACGGGCAGCGGGACGTCGCCGGTGAGGGTGCGGTAGAGCAGAGCGCCGAGCGCGTACACGTCGCTGGCCGGGTTCGGCGCCCCGGCGCTCAACCGCTCCGGCGCGGTGTACGCGGGCGTACCCATCATGGGTTCGCCGGCCGCTCGGGTACCGGCGTGCTGCGGCCCGGCGAGCGCGGCGATGCCGAAGTCCAGCACCTTGGCGCCGGTCTCGGTGAGCATGACGTTGCCCGGCTTGATGTCGCGGTGCACCACCCCGAGGCGGTGTGCGGCGGCCAGCGCGGCGGCGACCTGGGCGGCCATCCGGAGGGCCTGCGGCCAGGGCAGCGGACCGTCGGCCAGCCGATCGGCGAGGTTCTGCCCGTCGACCAGTTCCATCACCAGGTACGGCACGACCGTCCCGCCGTCGAGGGTGGCCTCGGCGTAGTCGTACACCTGGGTGACGTGCGGGTGCGTCAGGCGGGCCGCGGCGCGGGCCTCCCGGCGGATGGTGGCCCGCAGGTCCGGGTCGACGGCGAACGTTCCGGCGAGGACCTTCACCGCGACGGGCCGGCCCAACACCTCGTCGTCGGCGCGCCACACCTCGGACATTCCGCCGAGGCCGATGCGGTCGTGCAACACGTAGCGGTCGTGCAACCGCAGGTTGGGCGTGAACGGCGACATGGGGGCCCAGTCTGCCTGGTCTCCCGCCCGGTCCACCACCCGCCCGGCCCGGTTGCCCCCGGTCCGGGCGGATAGTGTGTTACCGCCGTTCAGCCGCAAACTGCGGTTTTGTCAGGCGCAGCCTGCGGGGTCAGCAGGCACCCGCCGGGATGTTGCGGGCGGAGCTGGTCGGGGTGGGCTGGATCTGGTCGGCGAGCCGGCGCAGGGCACCGGCCGCGAGGCGGCGGGGGGCAGCGAGCCGGGCGGTGCGGGGTGGCTCGGCGCGGACCGGCGCGTCCGGGCGGGCCGAGTTGACGTGACGCATGACCGCGTCGACGGCGACGATGAAGCCAGTGGGCTGTTCCATGGTCAACTCCTCGGGACTGGTCCGGAGCTGGTCCGGACGACGAGTGTGGTGGGCAGCAGGATCTGACCCGCCGAGGCGTCCACGGGCGGGTCGAACAGGAGTTCGGCGGCGGTGCGCCCCTTCTCCTCGCCGGGCTGCCGGACGGTGGTCAGGCCGGCCGGCAGCGCCTCGGGGATGTCGTCGAAACCGGTCACCGACACGCGGCGGCCCTCCCCGCCGCTGGCGCGCAGCGCGTCGAGCGCGCCCAGGGCGAGGACGTCGGAGCAGGCGAGCACCGCGGTGCACGGCTCGGGGCCGGCGTTCAGGGCACGGACGGCGGCGGCGCCGGCGGCCCGGTCGTTGTCGGCGGCGGAGAGCACCGTCAGGTCGGTCCAGCCGACGCCGGCCGCCGCGAAGGCGTCGGCAAAGCCGGCGAGGCGGTCACGGGTGGTGGGATGCGGCACGTCGGCCACGTCGGCCACCCGCAGTCGCCCGGTGGCGGCGTCGGGCAGCACGTCGTGGGCGAGCAGGGCGACCCGCCGGTGGCCGAGGGCGGTCAGGTGCTCGGCGGCCGACCGGGCGGCGGCCCGCTCGTCGATACCGACCCACCGGTCGCCCTGCCGGGGACGCGAGGACGTGGTGACGAACGGCAGGCCCCGGCCGCGGATCGTGTCGATGATCCCCTCCTCGTCACCGGCGCAGTAGACGCAGAAGCCGTCGACGGCAGCGTTCTCCACCGCTTTCCGCGCGCCTGCGGGATCGACGGGCAGCGGCACCAGCAGCAGGTTGCTGTCGTGCCGCTCGGCCGCCGCGGCGACCCCGGTGAGGAACCGCACCGCGAAGGGGTCGGTGAACGCGTACGACAGCCGCGAGGTGAACAGCACCCCGATGGCGCCGACGAAGCCGCGCCGCAGCGACCGGGCCGTCGGGTTCGGCCCGGGATAGCCCATCTGCCGCGCGGTGTCGAGGATGCGCTGCCGCAGCTCCGCGGAGAGCTGGTCGGGGCGGCCGTAGGCGTTGGAGACGGTGCTGCGGGAGACACCGACGGCCTCGGCGACGGCCTGCAGGGTCGGCTTCACGGCCCCCTCCCCTCTTCTGGATCGATACAGTCTGGATCGATCCAGAGACTAGACGCAGGATCCGGAGGTGTCAATGCACAAGACAGCCGTACCCGGCGCGCCGGGTACGGCTGGTCGCCGGTCAGCCGCGCGGGCCGGTCACCGGGAATCGAGCTCGGCGATCATCCGTTTGAGGATCTCCGGCGTACGCTCGGGCGGCTCGGCCTCGACGCAGAGCCGCTCCATCGCCACCGCGTAGTAGTCGAGGTCCTCGCGCTTGTCCAGGTAGATCGCGCTGGTCAACTGCTCGATGTAGACGATGTCGGGCAGGTCCTGGTCGCCGAAGCGCAGAATGGTGAAGGCACCGCCGGCGGCGGCATGCCCACCGGCGGCGAACGGGATGACCTGCACCCGGATGTTCGGCGTCTGGGTGGCCTCGAGCAGCGCCTCGAGCTGACCGCGCATCACCTGCGGCCCGCCGATCGGCCGGCGCAGCGCCGCCTCGTCGACGACCGCCCACAACCGGGACGGACGCGGCCGGCGCAACACCTCCTGGCGTCGCATCCGCAGGTCCACCCGGCGGTCGATCTCCCCCGGGCCGGCCCGGCCGTGACCGAGCAGCACCACGGCCCGGGCGTACTCAGGGGTCTGCAGCAGACCCGGGACGAACTGGACCTCGTAGCTACGGATGAGTGCCGCCGCGGCCTCCAGGCCGAGGTACGACTGGAACCACGGCGGCAGCACGTCGCCGTAGCGATGCCACCAGCCCGGGTTGTTCGCGTCGCGGGCCAGCTTGAGCAGCGCCGCGCGCTCCTGATCGGCGGTGACACCGTAGAGGGTGAGCAGATCGGCGACGTCGCGCTCCTTGAACCCGACCCGACCCAGCTCCATCCGGCTGATCTTCGATTCGGAAGACCGGATCTCCCAGCCGGCGTTCTCCCGGGTCACCCCGCGCGACTCGCGGAGCCGCCGCAACTGGGCTCCGAGCAGCATCCGCAGCACGGTCGGGCCCGCCGCCGGGCCCTCCTCGGCGGAAACCATGGTCACCTGCCGTCCTCCGCATGCCGTCAGCGAGCGCACCGGGTGGACCGGCGCGACCGACGTGTAAGCATGCCATGAACCTTCAGTTAGGTGAACCTCCATCCCGCGCGCGGCGAATCCCGTCGATGGGATGGCAGGTCAGCCGATCAGATGATCGAAGTCCCCGTCCCGGGCGCCGAGCACGAACGCCGCGATCTCGTCCACGGTGTAGATCAGCGCCGGCCCCTCGGGGTGCCGGGAGTTGCGCATCGCGATCCCCGCTCCCCCGGGCAGCTCCGCCAGTTCGACGCAGTTTCCACTGGGATTGCTGCGCCGGCTCTTCTGCCAGGCGAGGGGAGGCAACTGGTGGGCGGGTACACCGTTGAGCGGCTGCTGCATGGGGGCGTCTGTTCTCTCCGGTAGGCGCCGGCGCCGTGGGAGGAGCGGTAGCGGCACGAGGGGACGATGTCGATTGGATCATTCTGCATCTGCACGTGCATCTGCTATTGCATCTGCATTGGACAGCGAGCATGATAGCGCATGTGAGCGGTACCCAACCGCTCACATTCTGTTACGTGAACCTGGCCCTCACCAGGGGAAACGAGGTGTCCGCCAGCACCCGTCGGCCGGTGCTGGGACGCGCGTCGCGGCGAAGGGAGAGGTCGTGCCGGATCCGCTGACCGTCGCGTCCGGCCTCTGCGCCGTGGGAGCCCTGCTCTCCTCCTGGCAGCTGGGACGCCGGGCCGTACGCGCCGAGGCCGAGATCGGCCGCCTGCAGGCCGAGCTCACCGCCGAACGGCACGCCGCCAGCCACGACCCGCTGACCGGCCTGCCCAACCGGCGCGCCTTCTACCGCCTCGCCGCGACGCTGCTCACCGACTGCGCCGGCCGGCCGCTGGTCGCGGTGGTGCTCGACGTCGACGACTTCAAACAGGTCAACGACCGGTACGGGCACGCCGTCGGCGACCAGGTGCTCATCAGCGTCGCCGAGCGGCTGGCCACCTTCGCCGGCGACAACCCGGTGGCCCGGCTCGGCGGTGACGAGTTCGCCGGGCTGCTGGCCAGCCCGACCGTGGACCGACGGTGGATCGACCACGCCACCCGGCGGTTGTACGACATGCTCGCCGCACCGATCCCGATGGGCACGGTCACCCTGCGGGTGACCGCCTCGGTCGGCCTGGCCCCGGTGCACGGGACCCAGCTCACCGAGGCGCTCGACCGCGCCGACGCGGCGATGTACGAAGCCAAGGGGCTGGGGGCAGCCCGGCCGAGCCGGGCGCTGCGCGACACCGCACACCTCGCCGAGTGCTGATCGCGTCCGTCGGCGGCGCCAGTCGCGCCGGCGGGCGGATGCTCAGTGCCAGCCGTACCCGGCGCGCAACGCCTGGCCGACCCGGTCGAATCGGGCCCGGTCCAACACCGCGCCCTCACGCCGGATGCCGTCCTCGCGCATGGTCAGCACCCGGTCCAGCCGCACCCAGCTCGGCCGGTTCTCCCGGTCCCATTCGCCCGGCCCGAGAGCCAGCCAGTGCCGCTCCCCGTCGCGGTCTCGCTGGCTGGAGAGCATCAGCCCGAACAGCGTCCGGCTGTGCCGGCCCACCACCAGCACCGGCCGGTCCTTGCCCTGCCGGGGATCATCCTCGTAGGACACCCAGGTCCAGACGATCTCCCCCGGGTCGGCCTGCCCGTCGGGCTCCGGGGCGTACGACAGCTCGCGGCGCTGCAATGCGGTGACCTGGCGGGGCCGCGCGACCCGGGCCGAGGTCGGCCCGGCACGCCGGGGGGTCGGGATCGCCGCGCTGACGCGGGCCGCCACACTCCTGAACAGACCAGCCACGGCGGCAGCCTATCCGCTGCCGCCAACCCTGGCGTCGGCAGGGACACCGCACCGTGCCCAACGGCCCGGGTCTCATCGTGCTGCCGGGCGGTCCCGCGCCGTGCTATGGCCGGGCCTCACCCGGCCCGGGGATCGGATCGATCGAGCCGTCGGCGGCGGCGGGCAGCCGGGCGACCATCTCCCGGAACTCGCCGACGGTGACCGTCTCGCGTAGCGTCGCGAAGACCGCCGCCGCCCCCACGCCCGCCGTCTGCTCGTCCACCCCGGCCCGCTGGCCGACCCGATGCAGGAAGTCCGCGGGCGACGACCCGGTGCCCGGCACACCGCTCAACTCGTCCGGCAGGTAGCCGGTCGGGTCGGCCGTCGGGTTGCCGGTCATCCGCTCCACCACGGTCTGCAGCACCGCGCGCGCGACGGCGGCGGCCAGTTCGGGCGGCAGGCCGGAGCGGCGCGACACCGCGTCGACGAATAGGGGAAACCGCACGGCGCCCTCCTGTCGTCAGCGCGGCGCTGGTTACCCCCGCCCGTCCCCGGTAAACAGGCACACCACGCGGGCCGGCGACGACACCAGGGCAGCTGGGCAGCGAGCGTCGAGGGGCACGCAGCGCGCCGAGGTGGTCGGCGCGCCGCGTGCCCGGGCCGACCCGCTGCCGACCGGGCGGAGCCGAGGCTCCACACCGGGCGAGGAGGTCGCCCGAGGTCTTCCAGCCGTCGTACGCCGGCTCGCCCGCACGTCGCGCCCCCGTTTCACACCACGTGCACGCGCTCTGGAAGACCGCTCTGGCATCCGGCCGTGCCACGATCAACCGATCCGGCCACAAGGGTTGCCAAAGTGATCGTCATCGTAGCCGTACAGTTAGGACTGTTGTCAACACTTGATTCCGGATCGAGCCCTCGTGTAAATCTGGTGTTCCGCTGCGCGAGGAGTCCCCATGCCTGAGGCCCCTGACCGACCCGGCGAGACCTTCGCCGAGCGCCTCGACTGGCTGTTCCGCACCACCCTGGACTCGACCGGCAAGCCGTACAGCGTCCGACACGTGGCCAGCGAGCTGACCCGGCGTGGGTGCCGGATCTCCCACACCCATCTGAGCAATCTTCGGCAGGGGCGGTCACCGGATCCGCGGCGTTCGGTGGTGGAGGCCATCGCCGCCTTCTTCGGCCGGCCCCCCGCCTTCTTCACCGGCCAGGACCCGCACGATCTGGTCCACGTACTGGCCGACCCGCACATCAAACAGGTGGCGATGCGGCTGGTCGACGCCCGCCTGTCCCCCGAGGGGCACGCGGCCGTGGTGGCGATGATCGAGCAGGTGCAACGGCTGGAGGCCGCCGCCCGTAGCCGGCGCGATGCTGTCGAACGGCCCACCGGCGGTGGCTGAGACCGAGCCGGCAGGCGGTGCGGCGGTCACCCCGGGCTGCGTACGCCTCGCCCGGTGGTGGCGGTGGGAGGAGACCACCTCCACCCGGTACGTCCACCAGGTACGCCGCTGCGACGAAGTGCTGCACGGCCTGGTCGTGCCGCACCCCTTCGCCCTGACGGACTTCATCGCCGAACTGGCCCGCCGACGTGGGCGACCGCTGGTGGTGCGGGCCCTGCGGACCCGGCGCGCCGAGGCCCGGGCCGTGTGGTGCCGCGGCGCCCGCACCGACCACATCCTGGTCAGCTCGCCGCGCCCGCGTCTGCACCGCGACCACCTCGTGCTGCACGGCATCGGTCACATGCTCCTCGGTCACGTCGGCGGCCCCGCCGTCGCTGCCGGTCTCGCCCAGGTGCTCGGCGAGGTCGACGCGGCCCGCCTGGCCCGACAGGGCAGGCGCGCGGTCTACACGCTCGACGAGGAGTGGCAGGCCGAGGTCTTCGCCACCCGGGTGCAGCAGTTGGCCGGCCTCCGTAACACCGACCCGCCGCCCGCCCCGGAGGCCGTCCTGGCCCGGCTCTCCGCCACTCTGGAGCGTGCGCCGTGCCGCGCCCGCTGATCGGTAGAATCGCCCAGCCGGGCCGCGCCGTTGACGAATGGTGGCGAGTCCGCCACTCTCGGACGTCGCTCCGGTCGCCGGGACACCCCGCGGGCCGCCGGAGCGGCCGAGGGAGAAGCTGATGGGACGTTCGAGCGGAGCCAACCTGAGCGACCTGCGGGATCAGTCGATGCGGTTGCTGGCCGCGCTCAAGCTGCCCGCCACCTTCACCTTCGCCCAGTTGCACGACCGGGTCGAGCAACACCGGGAACGGCCCGTGCACCTCATCCCCCGGCGGCTGCCGGCACTGGCGCCGCACGGCCTGTGGGTGGCCGGCGAGTTCGCCGACTACGTCTTCTACGACGCCGACGCCAGCGCGGTGCGGCAGAGCCTGATCATCGGCCACGAGTACGGCCACATGATGTTCGACGACGCCTCCGTACCCGGCGACCTCGAACACCTCACCGCCCTACTCATGCCGTCGGTGGACCCGTCCGTGCCGCAGGTGATGCTGGCCCGCAGCGGGTACGACGAGCCGATCGAACGTCGCGCCGAGATCTTCGGGACCATCGCCGTGCAGCGGGCGGAGTCCTGGTCGGAGATCCCGGCCACGGAACCGGCGGATCCTGAGGTGTCCGCGCGGCTGACCGCGACGCTGGAGGGACGGGCCCCGCGGTGGTGAGCATCGTTCGTGGCGCGATGATCGTGGTGACCCTGGTCTGTTGGGGCATGAGCCTGTACAAGCTGCGCGACCTGGCCCGGGACCGGGGCAATCTGCCGCTGCGGGCACTGTGCCTGGCGCTGCTGGCGATCACCCTGTCGATGACGATCCAGCCGTTCATGCCGAGGATCGACCAGTTCCTCGGCCTGCTGGACGCCGCCCGGCTGATCTCCAACTGTCTCTCCCTGCTGTGCGCCACCGCCGCGCAGGCCTTCCTGCTCTACATGACCAGCGACGACGCCGAGACCCGGCGGAGCGTACGGCGCCGCAGCGTGGCCCTGGCGGTCACCGTGACGGCGATGGTGGCCCTGTTCGCCGTGACGCCGCCCGCGACCGGGCTCGCCGAACCCCGGGTACGCGACGGCGAGTACTACGGCGAGCCCTTCGACGCGCCGTTCCTCTACGTCTACCTGGCCTTCCTGGGCTGGTCGCTGGTGCAGGTGGTGATCCTGGCCGGCCGGTACGCCCGGATCGCGCACCGGCCGCTGCTGCGCTTCGGGCTCCGGCTGATCGTCGCCGGCTCGCTGTGGGGGCTGGCCTACGTGTCGGCCAAGCTGGTCGCGGTCGCCGTGGGCATCCTGCGACCGGACTGGGCGTTGGCCGCGGACGCGCTGGTGGTGCTCACCTTCACCACCTCGATCCTGCTGGTACTGATCGGGTCCACCCTGCCCTCCTGGGGACCGATGGTGGGGCTCGACCGCCTGTGGGAGTGGGCGGGTGCGCTGCGCGACTATCGTCGCCTCCACCCGCTGTGGCGGCGCATCCACGACGTGCTGCCGCAGATCGCGCTGCTCCCCCCAGCGACCGGGGTACGCGGGGCGCTCGCCGTGGCCCGCGACGCCTCGCTGCGCCGGGTCAGGATCACCGTCGAGATCCTCGACGGGTACGCCAGCCTGCGCCCGTGGATGTCCGGCGCCGTCGCCGCGCACGCCGAGCAGGTGGCGCGGCAGCACGGCCTGTCCGGGCAGCAGCGGGCGGCCGTCGTCGAGGCCGCCGTGATCGGCGCGGCGTTGCGGGCGCGACGGGACGGCCTACCCGCCGCCGACGGGACCGGGCAACGACCGGACCCGTTCCCCGGCCCCGGCACCGATCTCGGCGCGGCCGACCAGGTGACCTGGCTGGCCCGGGTCGCCCGGGCGCTGTCGACCCCGCTGGTCCGGACGATCATCAAGGAGTCCGGTCCGCGCCCCGGAACCACTCCGGTCCAGCCCGCCGAGCGGTAGCCCCCGCCCCGCACCGTCGAGAGGTAGACCTGTGCCCACCGCCGTCGACCCGAACACCCGCGCCACCTCGTACCGGGTGGCCCGGGCCACCACCGAGGTGTTCGCGCCCGCGGTGCTCGCCGCCGTCATGCCCCTGGTCGTCGCGGTGCACAGCACCGCGCCGGCCGTCGTGGCCGGGCTCGGCTGGGCCGCGCTGGCCGTGCTGTTCTGCTCCGCCGTCCCGTACGGGATCATCTGGCTGGGCGTACGGCGTGGCCAGCTGACCGACCACCACATCGGCGAACGTAGCCAGCGCCGCCGGCCACTGCTCTACGGGCTGCTCTCCGTGCTGGTCGGCCTGGCGGCGCTGGTGCTGCTCGGCGCGCCGGGCCCGCTGGTGGCAATGGTGGTGGTGATGTTCGCCGTCGGGGCCGCCGTCACCGTGGTCAACCAGGTGTGGAAGTTGAGCGCCCACGCGGCGGTCAGCGCCGGTTCGGTGTCCGTCCTGATCGTCCTGTTCGGCGCGGTGGCGGCCCCGCTGGTGGCCCTGGTCGCGCTGGTGGGCTGGTCACGGGTCCGGCTCGGCGACCACACCCTCGGCCAGGTGCTCGCGGGCGCGACGCTCGGCGCGCTCGTCGCCGTCCCGATCTTCGTGCTGCTCAGCTGAGCGTGCCGCCGGCCGTCGGCGTCTCGTCGTCGGCAGCACGCGACAGTCGGGCCTCCCGCCAGTGTGCCGCCCGCCGGGCGTCCACGGTGTAGCACAGTTCCCGCGGCCCCTCCGGCCGTCCGGCCACCCGGGCGAACGGTAGCCCGCGGCCGGCGTAGTCGTAGTGCGCCTTCAGCAGCCGGGTGAGCCCGGCCATCGCCCCGATGATCTTCTTCCGGGGCCGCCCGGTGGCCTGGGCCAGATCCGGCACGGTGAACAGCCGTTCCGGCTCCGCCGCGAGCGCGTCGAGCACCGCCGCCACCGTCCGGTGGGTGGCGCTGCGCCCCTGGCTGAGCCGGCGCAGATCCTCCACCGTCCAGTCCGTTGTCGGTGGCCGCCGCTCCGGCTCGGAGCGGCGTCGGGGCACCGGCGCTACCCGCTGCCGGGCGTCGAGGTCGGCCAGCAGCCGGGCGACGTGCGGGATGTACGCCAGCGGCACCGCCACCAGCACCATGCCCTCCGGGGCGGCGCCCGGCGCACCACCCGCCAGGGGCGGGTACGGCGGCTCTCCCGGCAGCACGTTCACGAGGTCGTCGGCGAGGCGGCGGTCGGGGCGGGCACGAACCGGTACCCCAGGCCGCGGACGGTCACGATCATCGGCGTCTGGTCCCCGTCCAGCGCGAGCCGCCGGCGCAGCCGCTTGATGTGCACGGTCAGGGTGTTGGACGTTTCGTCGGAGACCCCGCCCCACACGGCGGCGAGCAACTGCTCGCGGGTAACCGTCCGCTCGGCGTGGCTCATGAAGAAGTAGAGGAGCTTGAACTCCTTCATCGGCAGCGCCACCGCCTGGCCGTTCAGGCGCACCTCGAACGTGGCCGGGTCCACCCGCAGTCCGCCGAGCTCGATCGGTGGGTCGAGGGCGCTGGCGGTCTCCGGGCGGATGGCCCGCAGAATGGGCAGCACCTCGTCGGCCCGGTACGGGCGGCGGACGCAGGCCGTCGCGCCGGCCTTCAGCGCCGCCACGGCGACCCCGCCGTCGTCGTCCCCCACCCCGACCACGGTCGCGATGCCGGCCCGACGGGCGAGCAGCCGCACGAGTTCCGTGCTGCTCATGGTGACCAGCCCGGCGGCGACCACCGCGGCGTCCGGCTGCAGGGCGCCTGCGGCCAGCAGCGCCTCGGCGGCGTGCGGGTAGTGGTGTCCGCGTACCCGGTGGTCGGCCAGCTGGGTGACCAGCGCGGCACCCACGGTCTCGTCGTCGTCCACCACCAGCAGTAC
>NZ_JBFBAO010000179.1:0-13846 GCF_040682255.1 Micromonospora sp. NPDC051296
CTCGCCGTGTGGACCCGGCCGGCGACCGGTGGGACGGGCGGGTTGATCGGCCCGTTGTGCCGGCTGTTGGCCGCCACCCTGACCGCCGCTTTCGTCCTGTCCATCGTCGGGGTGACCGTCGACATCGTGGGCTGGCAGTGCGCCCCCTACCGCCCCTGCGTGCGGGGACGCGGCTACCTCGGCTGGCTGGCCGACATACCGCTCGGGCCGCGTCTGGCGGTGCTCGCGCTGGTGCCGATCGCCGCGCTGCGGCTGCTGTGGTGGCTCGGCGAGCGGTCCGCCCGGGCGTTCGAGGCGTTCCCCGCCGCGCGCGGCCAGGACCGCACCAGCGGCGGGGAGGACCGGATCGACCGCCACGGCTTCTGGAACGACGCGCTCGTGGTGCAGCGACTACGGGCCATCCACGTCGGGGTCGGGCTCGGCACGGTCGATGTGATGCTGCTTGGCGCGAAGATCCACCGGCATCCCACGGCGGTCGCGTACGCGCTCTTCGCCGCAGCCTGGTTCCTGCTCGCGGCCTGTGCCGTCCTGCTCTGCCTGCCCTCCCGGTCCGCCGCCGACGGGCCGGGTCGGGGGCCGGTCGACCTGCGCGGCATCCGAGCCCTGCGACTGGCCTCCTACGGGCTGACCCTGCTGGCCCTCGCCTATACCGCGGTGCCCCTGTCGACGGGTCCGCCACAGGGGCAGTTGCCCGGGTACGAGGGCGCGGTGGCCGCGTTGATCGCGGTCCAGACCGCTCTGCTGGTTGCCCTCGTCGTCGCCACCATGCACCAGCGGCGACGCAGCCAGGCCGCCGGCTCGTCGTGGCTGAGCGGGCTGGCCACCCCGGTACTCGCCGTCGCGGCGGTCGCCGCCGCGTACGGGTTCTCCGCCGCCCTGGTGTACCGGGTCGCCGACTTCCTCGACCGCGGAACGATACCGAATCCCGTTCGGCCGAACGTGCCCGGCGCGCCGCCGCTGGAGCCGCCGGTCTCCTACCGCTGGGCGGCGCTCGCCGGCCTGGCGGCGGTCATGGTCGTCGCCGCGACCACGCTCTGGCAGCTCACGGCAACCCGGCGACGACGACGACTCCTCGCCGACAAGATCGTCCAGCGGGACTTTCCCGACCCACCGCCGGAAGCCCTGCCCCGATGGACCGCCGTCCGGGAGGCCGTCGCCCGGGCCGCCCTCGCCGAGCAGCTCAGCCCGGTCTTCATCCTGTTCCTGGTGTTGTCGCTGCTCGGTGTCGCTACGACCGCGCTGGACGTGGCCGGCATCGGGCCGTCTGACCTGAGCAAGAAGCTGGCACACACCAACGGCACGGCGACCACGGACCTGGCGCTCGCCACCGACGTCGGGATCTACGTCATCGGCCTGGTCGGGCTCGGCATCGTCGTACTCGGGCTGCTGTCCTACCGCTCCGAAGGAACCCGCCGCACCGTCGCCGTGATCTGGGACCTCGGCACCTTCTGGCCCCGCACCGTCCACCCCTTCGCACCACCCTGCTACGCCGAACGCGCCGTACCCGAACTCGCCAAACGCATCACCGCACTCACCACCCGGGGCGACGTCATCCTCTCCGGCCACTCCCACGGCTCCGTCCTCGCCGCCGCCACCCTCCTCCAACTACCCGAAGAAGTCCTCCCCCGAGTAGCCCTACTCACCCACGGCAGTCCGCTGCACCGCCTCTACGCCCGACTCTGCCCCGCCTTCCTCGGCGACCAGGTCCTCCACGAAGTCGGCAACCGCATCAACTGGCGATGGATCAACCTGTGGCGCAACACCGACCCCATCGGCGGCCCACTGTTCTCCGCCCACCGGCCCGGCGAACCACCCCGCACCCACGGACCCGCCGGCACCGTCGACCGACGACTACGCGACCCGAGCGGCATCACCGTCGAACTCGACGACACCGTCCCCCCACCAATCAACCGACACTGGCCCTACCACACCGACCCGGTCTACGAAGCCGCCGTACGTGAACTCGCCGGCCGGCTCGACCCGAGCGGGCGCCCGTCACCGCACCGCGACCGGTAGGCGGGGCGCCGCGCGGTGGTCGCCGTCCGGGCGCTACCGCCCGGACGGCGGCGCCTGCGGTACGCGGTGGCCATCGGAGCCCGCAGGCTGTTCGGCGGGCCGCTCCCCCGGCCCTTGCGCCGGCCCCTTGGCGAGCTGGTCGAAGAAGCGCAGCAACTCGACCGGGAACGGCATCACCAGCGTGCTGTTCTTCTCCGCGGCGACGTCCACCACGGTCTGCAACAGCCGGAGTTGGTACGCACCCGGAGTGTTGGCCATCCGCCGGGACGCGTCGGCGAGCCGGGTGGAGGCCTGGAACTCGCCGTCCGCGGCGATCACCCGGGCCCGCCGCTCCCGCTCGGCCTCGGCCTGCCGCGACATGGACCGCTTCATCGTCTCCGGCAGCGACACGTCCTTGACCTCGACCCGCTCGATGAGCAGCCCCCAGGGCTTCTCGGTCGGTGCGTCGATGTGCGCCTTGAGCTCGGCGTTGATCTGTTCCCGGTTGCTGAGCAGGGTGTCCAGGTCCGCCTTGCCGATCACCGATCGCAGCGCCGTCTGGGCCACCTGCAACACCGCCGCCGGATAGTCGTGCACGTTGATCAGCGCCTTCACCGGGTCCACCACTCGGTAGTAGACCACCGCGTCCACGGTCAGAGTCACGTTGTCGCGGGTGATCGCGCCTTGCGCCGGGATGCCAATCACGACGGTTTGCATGCTGACCCGCGCCATTCGGTCAGCGATCGGGATGATCAGGTGCAGACCGGGCTGCCGTACGTCGCCCAGCACCCGGCCGAAGCGGAACACGATGCCGCGCTGGTACTGCTGCACCAGGCGTACGCTCAACGCCAGCCCGAGCAGCACCGCGACGACGATCACGACGGCGATCACGACGACCGTTACCATGGCACCCCCGGTCCGGGAAGCCAGCGCCTCCACGGAGCGCCGGATACCCGCCCCCGTTACGATCAGTCGCCACCCGCGTCGGACAAATGCGGCGGACTCCGCGCCGCACTCGAAGCCGGCACCGACCCCAGCGTTCCGGCTACCGCGCCCAGTCTCGGCAGATGTCTATGCAGCGCGCTACGGACTTCGTACATCTGCCTGATGACGACCAATCGGGCCTTTTCGTAGCGTGCGCATGGTGGTCAAGTCGGCGCGTCAGGTGAGCGTTGCCGGCGGACCGGATGGGGAGGGACGCCATGAGGGCGATCGTTTCGGTCGGCGCAGCGATGGCGATGCTAGCCGTTACTTCACCGGCGCTCGCCGCCGAACGGGTCGAGACGCAGACGATCGTCATTGCGGACGGAGTCACCCAGCCGGTGTTCGGCTACGCCGATGCCATTCGCGAGCGGGTCTGGGTCGAGACCGACTTCGACAGCGACCGGGACGGCGTCAAGGACGCCATCCGTGTCGACATCATCCGGCCAGCCGCCACCGAGCAGGGCCTGAAGGCGCCCGTCATCATCGACAACAGCCCGTACTACACGACCCTCGGCCGCGGTAACGAGTCCGAGCTCAAGGCCGACGTCGACGGTGACGGCCTCCTCGACCGGTGGCCACTGTTCTACGACAACTACTTCGTGCCCCGTGGCTACGGCGTCGCACTCGTCGACATGATCGGTACGGCCGGTTCCACCGGCTGCCCGACCATCCAGGGCGCGAATGAGAACGCCTCCGGACCGGCGGTCATCGACTGGCTCAACGGCCGCCGCAGCGCGCACGACTCCACCGGCAATCCGGTGGTGGTCGACTGGCACAACGGCAAGTCCGGGATGATCGGAAAGTCGTACGACGGATCACTGGCGATGGCCGCAGCGGCGTCCGGCGTCGACGGCCTGGCCACCGTTGTTCCCATCGCGGGGCCGTACAACTACTACGACTACACGCGAAGCAACGGGGTCGTCACGCGTGGCAACAACTACCTGGTGTCGCTCGCCCGGACCATCACGGCTGACGACCCGGCACGTCAAGCCAGGTGCGCGCCGGTCTGGAATGAGATAGCGGCCAACGACGGCGACGAACACGGCGACTACACGCAGTTCTGGCACGAGCGGAACTACCTGGACGATGCCGCGAACATCAGGGCCAGCGTGTTCCTCGTCCACGGAATCCAGGACGACAACGTCCGGACCGACCACTTCAGCAAGTTCTGGCAGGCGCTGAAGACGTACGACATCCCACGCAAGCTGTGGATCGGCCGGGTCGGTCACATCGAGCCGTTCGACTTCCGCCGAGACGTGTGGGTCGACACGCTGCACCGGTGGTTCGACTACTGGCTCCACGGGATCAGCAACGGGATCATGGACAAGCCGAAGGTCGATGTGGAACCGTCCATCGGCGTCTGGGAGCAGCACGCCGACTGGCCGATCCCCCGCACCGGGAACGTCAACCTCTGGCTGCGTCCCGGCGTCGACAGCGCCGGCGAACTCGCACTCACCCCGGCCCAGGGTGCGCCGACGACCCGTTCGTTCGTCGACAACCCCAGTCAGCTCGAAACAGCGATGATCAACAACCCGGACCAGTCCAACGCGAACCGCCTGGCCTTCCTGTCCCCGCCGCTCGCCGAGGACCTGCGTATCTCCGGCACCCCGGTGGTCAACCTGACTGCGTCGTCGAACCTCGACGGGGCATACTTCGGCGCGATGCTCGTCGAATATGGACCGAGCACGCAGAACAGCCGGACCGGCGACGGAATCCTCCAGACGGCGCTGCCCGAAGAGTGCTACGGCGAATCGAGCCCATTCGACGACGGGTGCTACCGGCCCATCACGTACCGGCCGACCAACGTCACGCAATGGCGGGTCTCCAAAGGAGTCCTCGACGGGCAGAACCGCAACTCCGTCGAGGTTGTCGAGCCCATGAACCCCGGCCAGATGTACGAGCTCAGCATTCCGCTCCTGCCGGAGGACTACGTCTTCTCCGCAGGCAACCGGATCGGCGTCATCATCGTCGGCAGCTACCGCAGCTACTCAGCCGAAACGCTCACATCGCGACCGACCATCACCGTCAACACCAAAATCAGTCACCTCGCCCTGCCGGTGCTCGGCGGTCAGCAAGCCGCCCGTCGAGCCGGCATCCCGCATCACTAGTGCGGTGTCCGGACTGGCGGCCGGCGCCGGCGGGCGTCGGCCGCCGTACGCCGGGTTGTGGGATGGCTGTTCGGTCGGCCTTGTCGCTACTGGCCGTTCGTCGTCTCGACGCGGGCGATGAGCAGCTTCAGTCGCGCGATCTCCTCGGCGAGCGCGGCGTTGCCCGACGAGGTGAGGGTGATCCAGGTCCGGCCGCGCCGCCCGGCGTAGCCCTTCTCGACCTGGACAAGACCGGCGTTCTCCAGCACGCTCAGGTGCTGGGAGAGGTTGCCGGCGGTCAGTTCCAGCTGGGTGCGCAGGTAGCCGAACTCGACCCGGCGGGCCTCGTGCGCGATGGTGAGGATGCCGAGCCGGACCCGCTGGTGCACCACGTCGTCGAGCCCGGTGACCGGATGCGGGGATCCGTTCTCGTCCGGCTCTGGGGTGTCGACGGGGCCGGTCACCGGGGCCGCCGCAGCCGTTGCGCCAGCGCGAAGCCGACGCTGCCCAGGAGCAGCGCGCCGCCGTTGATGACCAGTTGGGGCACGAACCAGGTTGACGGACCCCAGTGCGCGCCCCAGCCGAAGTTGATCGGCACCAGCACCACCGTCAGGTACCCGATGGCGAAGAGCAGCAGCGCAACGTGCCGCTCCAGCCAGGCCAGCAACAGCAGGGCCAACCCGATCGCGCCGGGCGGGTCGAGCAGCCGGAACAGGAAATGGGCAAAGGCGGACGGCTCCTCCGGGTAGGCCAGCGGGTTGAGGCGGACCCACACCGCCGCGAAGGCGAAACCCAGCCCGACGAGCGCGACGCCGGTGACCGCGTACGGCAGCACCCGGGCGTCCACGCCCCGGGCCCGGGCCACCCGCAGGTACCCGCCGGCGATCACCACGTACGCCAGGACCAGCGCCGCCAACCAGTAGAACGTGACGGTCTGGAACCAGACCTTGCACACCTGACCGTCGTTCACCGCGTGGCAGTCGCTGACGACATGCCCGTACCGGTACGCCGTGATTGCCCCGAATGTCACCACGGCCAGCACCAGCAGCGGCAGCCACGTCACCCGCTGGTCAAGACGAACCCGGCGCGCGAGGACGCGCGCGTCAGCCAGCAGCCGGCGGGGATCGCCGCCGGCAGGAGCCGCATCAGAAGTCATGCCAATAGGTTTCCATAACAAACTGATTGGCGCTAGTGGCGATGACGATCCCACTGACAATCCCACTGACAACGAGATGGCGAACGACCGAACAGGTAGCCGATGCGAGTGCGTCAGCGCAGCGTCTGTGTGCCGATGACGGAGAGCAGCTGTAACTTTTCGTGGCTTTCGCTGCCGGGAATGGCGGTGTAGACGAGCAGCGAATGGGCCTGGTCCGGGTCGACCAGCCGCTGGCAGGTCAGCTCCAGCACGCCGAGCTCGGGGTGGACGAAGTGCTTGACCTCGTTGGGGCGGATCCCGACCTCGTGGTGGTTCCACACCTGCCGGAACTCCTCGCTCCGGGCGAGCAGGAGGTCGGCGAGGTGCGCAGCCCGGGAACCAGGACCCCGCAGCGTGGCCACCTCGCGCAGCCCTGAGACGAACATGCGGGTAAGGAACGGATGGTCGTCGAGAGCGTAGAGCTGTCGCGTGTCGGCGTCGGTGAACCATCGGTAGCCGAGGCTGCGAGCCGGGCCGCTGTAGCTGGTCGTGTCGCCGGTGAGCGCGACCCCGAGCGCGGTCTGTCGCAGGGTCTCGCCGAGTTCGGTGACGATCTCCGCGGGAGTGTCGTGCAGGCGGTCGAGGATGCGCAGCAGGCCGGGGCTGATGTGCGTGCTGACCTCGCCGCGAGTGGGTGGGTTGTGTCCGGCGAGCCGGAAGAGGTGGTCGCGCTCGTCCAGGGAGAGGTGGAGTCCTTGCGCAATGGAGGCGATCATCTGCTCGGACGGCTGGGGTCCGCGCTCCCGCTCGAGCCGGGAGTAGTAGTCGGTCGACATGTGGCAGAGCGCGGCCACCTCCTCCCGCCGGAGCCCGCTCGTCCGGCGGCGTTGGCCGAGCGGGAGGCCGACGTCCGTGGGTTGCAGCGACTCCCGGCGGCGCCGGAGGAACTCCGCCAGTCCGGTCCGGTCGATCGCCATGTGTGCCTCCTTCGGTGCTGCCTCGTTTCTACCGGCCGTTTCTCACCGCATCCACGGATTGTCGATCCCCCCTTCTCGACCCGGACGGCTCCAGGCTCCCGGACAGCTGTCCCTGCTGGTCACCGCCGGCGATCCGGTAACCGTCGGTCGGCCGTCTCCGGCACGGGTCCGGCCGGAACCTGGCCTTCCTGATCCTGGGATCGAGCGGCCCTGAATAACGCCGGCTGTCTCCCCGACGCTGGAGGCAACGACAACTTCCAGGAGTGCTGACATGCCAGCCAGACCCATCGACATCACCGTCTCCGATCTGTCCGGAAAGCGTGCGGTCGTCACCGGAGCGAGCGACGGCATCGGGCTCGGCCTCGCCACCAGGCTCGCCGCGGCCGGGGCCGAAGTGCTCCTGCCCGTCCGGAATCCGCGCAAGGGCGCAGCCGCGATCACCACGATCCGTCAGCGGCACCCGAACGCGAACGTGTCGCTCCGCGAGCTCGACCTCTCCTCGCTCGCCTCCGTCGCAACCCTCGGCGAGGTCTTGCGAGAGGAGGGCCAGCCGATCCACATCCTCATCAACAACGCCGGCGTGATGACCCCGCCTGATCGACAGCGGACCGCCGATGGGTTCGAGCTGCAGTTCGGCACCAACCACCTCGGGCACTTCGCCCTCGTGGGCCACCTGTTGCCGCTACTTCGAGCCGGCCAGGCACGCGTGACCTCGCAGCTCAGCATCGCGGCGAACCGGAACGCCATCAACTGGGACGACTTGAACTGGGAGCGGTCGTATCACGGCTTCCGTGCGTACAGCCAGTCGAAGATCGCGTTCGGGCTCTTCGGCCTCGAACTTGCCAGGCGCAGTCAGGCCGACGGGTGGGGCATCACAAGCAACCTGTCTCATCCGGGGGTCGCTCCGACGAGCCTGCTCGCCGCTCGCCCCGAGGTCGGACGCGATCGGGACACCAACGGCGTACGCATGATCCGGGCCTTGTCTGCCCGCGGCATCCTCGCCGGGACAGTCCAGACCGCGCAGCTTCCCGCCCTCTACGCCGCTACCTCCCCCGACGCCCAGAACGCCCGGTTCTACGGGCCGAGTGGGCTCGGGCACATGAGTGGCCCTCCTGGGGAGCAGAAGCTCTTCTCCCGCCTCCGTAGCACCGCGGACGCCCAACGCGTCTGGCACGTCTCCCAAGAACTGACGAAGGTGTCGTTTCCCAACGGCTGAGGCGCTCGACGCGGCGATCGGCACGGGCTAGTGCTATTCGGCGGGGACCTCCTCGTCCACCCGTGCCGCGCCAGCGACGTGGTAAACCCCGGACACCGCCTCGACCGGCAACGACGCGTAGACGTGCGGGAACGATCCGCCGCTCGGGGCATCCTCCCACCGCAACACATCGCCGAGCGTGGACGCATCGAGCGCGACGACGACGAGTTGCGGCTGATCGCCGAACACACGTGCCGCTGTGCCAGGCACCTGCGCCCGCGACGAGCAATGGATGAAACCGCTGTCTCGGTCGAACGGCGATCCGTCGAAGCTGCCGGCAGCTTGGAATTCAGCCCATTCGCCGGGCAACAGGATCTTGTAGATCAGCACGGCGTCATCCTGCCAGAGCGTGAGCGACGGGACGCCGCACTCGGCGTGCCCCTGTTGACCTCTACCCGGACGAGCACCTGGCGCAGAACGCACTGGAGGCCTGTGCCATGTCGAGGACGGGCGGTCTCAGGTCAACGACGCGTACCACTGGGCGCCGGTCACCCGGATCCGCCTGGACTGCTTGCGGTTCCACTCCACGCGCATGCCGTACCCGCGCAGCACCGGAAAGGCGATCTCGTCCAACAGCCGTTCCAGGTCGGCCTGGTAGCGGGCCTGCTGTTCGGCCTCTGGCAGGGCGGCGTAGGCAACCTCGTCGAAGTCCGCCGGCGGGTAGGCGCCGTAGCCGAGGTAGACCTCGCCGTCCTCGCTCGCGAGCAGCGACTCCGTGTCCTGCTGGTGGTACCAGAGGTACCCGTGCCAGTGCCGGGAGTCGTCCCGCTCGTCGTGGATCTCGGCGGCCGCGCAGGTGCCACAGCAGCTGAAGTTCTCCCTGGCCACCACGCCGAGCGCGTTGAGATCGGCGAAGGCGCGGGTGAGGTTGCTCCGCACCTCACCCCACTCACGCTGCTGCTCCCGCCGGACCGCCAACGCCTTCTCGTACGCCGCCCTGAGCTCCTCGTCGGTGGCGCCGTGGCGCTGCTCGTCCTCGTCGAGGAAATCCACGAACTCGTCGGCGTCGTCCTCGCCGCGCACGACCCAGTCCCAGATCTCGTCCTCGATCTCCCCACGACCCGGCTCCGCGATCCGCTCCGCCAGGAACCTGACACCCTCAGGGCGATCGTTGTAGCTCCATCCAGTCACGACGACGATCTTCACACGGACCTATGACAACCTGAGCCGCCCCGAGTCTGGTGGGGGTCTCGACCAGCCCCGGGCGGCTCATAGCCCCCGCTCTCAGCCGCCGATTCCGCGGCAGTTCCGAGAAAGCGTTCCGCGAACGTGCGATACACGGGTGTGCCCGGTAGGCCATCGCGGATGGCGAACACCACGTGGTCGAATCGGTCGACCACGTGCAGCGCCTCGGCGAACGCGCCAGCCACCGTAGCGGGATCGTTGCGGAAACCCCACACCCCCACGCGCCCAACACGATCGTCCGATGTCCGTGCGCAGCCGCGACCTCCAGCACCCGCCGGGCACGCCGGACCAGCACCGCCGGCACATCCGCAGCGTCCACGGGCTGGTTGCGCACGACCGCACCAAGGTTGGGCGCCGCGGCGGTCAGAAATGACGTCGTGTATGGCTGGTCGAGCAGGTTGCCCTTGTCGTCCCGGAACACCGGCACGCCCGGGGAGTAGATGACCCGGTCGCTGTACCGCAGATCCCGCTGCCCACGGTGGAATGCGTAGAACTCCGGCGCGACAAGTAGACACTGGTACCGCGCCGACGAGCGAGCGATACTCTCCTCCTGCGCCTTCGCCCCGCCGAGGAACCCGCCACCCGGGTTCTTCGCCGAGGCGAACACCAGACACGCCGCACCAGGCCCAAGCCGGAAGGCGGCCTGCAACGTCGACTCGTACGTCACCTCCACCCTGCCGACGCCGGGCTCCGTGTCCCCCACCACGAGCGTCTCATCGGGAAGGTAATGACGAGTGCCGGCGACCGCGGCCCGTACCGCCCCGCCGATGCCGACCTCATCACCGACGCCATTGCGATAGCGTCCCGCCTCGGCGATCGCGACCGTCTGCCGAGCAATCTCGCGAAGACGACCACTCACTCGGCGTACCGAGATGCATCAGGACCAATATTCTGCACATGGAGCAAGCTCGATGATTTCGCCAGTCAAGCTGTCCTGGTCGTCACCAAGATCGCGGACCGGTGCGCGCAGAAGCTATGAGGATCGGCGCGATGTCGTCGTAGTCGTCCTCAAGCTCCGTGGCATGCCGGACGACGGCTGGCTGCCAAGGCTTCAGCACTGTCGATCATCCGCGTCACCATGTCACACGCCGCCCGATCCCAGCGCACACTCCCTATACCGTCCTAGGACATCGACTGCCGAGCGGCCAACTTGGGCACCCTCGGCTAACAGCCGCTCGGCCAGGCAACGGCCTGCGGGGCCGGTGGGGCTGGCCACCGCCATCGAGGAGGGCCGGGGCCTGTCCTCGATGAGCGGCGTGCTGGCCGGCTCCGCCTACCACCTGCTGCTGGTCTGGCGGCGGGGCCCCGGCCCGCGGTCAGCGCAGATGCCGGGCGAAGAACCCGGCCGCGTCCTCCCCTGCGAACAGCGGGACACCGGTGTGTCCGCCCATGTTGGCGTGCAGCGTTTTCTCCTTGGAGCCGAAGGCGTCGAACAGGTCCAGGGCCGCCTGCCGGTCGTTCCCTTCGTCATCCCACTGCAGCAGGACGTGCAGCGGAATGGTGACCTTTCGGGCCTCCTCGAACATGGTGCGAGGCACGAAACTCCCGGCGAAGAAGCCGGCGGCCACGATGCGCGGCTCGACCACCGCAAGCCGGATGCCGACGGAGATCACTCCCCCCGAGTACCCGACCGGGCCGCCGATCTCGGGCAGCGACAGGAGGGCGTCCAGAGCGGCCTGCGATTCCGGGACCGCCTTGTCGACGAGCGGGAGGATGAGGGCGTCGATGATCTCGTCACTGACCGGCTCGCCGGCCTCCAGCGCCCGGCGCAGGTCGGCGCGGGCCTGCTCGGCGGCGGCCCAACAGGGCCGGTCACCGCTCCCGGGGAGCTCGATGGTGGCCGCAGCGAAGCCATCCGCCGCCGCGTGCCGGGCCCGCGCCGCCAGGCGGGGGTACATCTTGTGCAGTCCGAGCGGGGGGTGGCCGAGCAGGATCAGCGGGACCGGCGCCGATGCGGATACGGGCGTCCACAGGATGCCGGGGATCTCGCCGAGGGTGAATTCGCGTTCGAGGACGCCGTCATCGAGGCGCTGTTCAGAAGTGAATCGCATGGTCGTGCCTTTCGGGAGTGCTCGCGAACGGCGCCCCCGGACGACCTATCGCCCGACCGTGACCCCAGAGGGGAGCACCCATGTCGAAACGTTCACGGGTACCACCTCCTCGGTCTCTCGCACGGCATCCGGAAACTAGCAGCGCCCGCCGTGATCCGCCAAACGGGTTTCAGCGCAGGCCCCGTGGCCGGATGCCACGGACAGGCCGCACGCGGCACCTGCAAGATCAGTCGTACGCGGCTCTGCACCACAACCAGTACGCCGACGGTAGGCACGACACCTGGCGCCCGACTCGGCGCCAACACCACCATCCGTTTCGCCGCGTCCGAAGTATCGCAGCCGGCCAGCATGTCGTGACCGACGTCGAACCCGCGGGACCAGGGAATCAAGAGCTCCTAACGGTCTGCACCGTCGACCCGGTTTCCGTGTTCGTTTCTCCGGGAGGCGTGGTTTTGGGGCCGCGGAGCACGGTGTAGATGAACAGGGCAGCCATGACAGCCACGCCGACCCACATGGCTTGCTGCCAGCCGGTGATGAACGCGTCCTGGGCTGCGGTGATGAGCTGGTCGGCGTGTGGGCCGGCGTTCTGGCTCACGGCGGCTGCGTTGGCGATGCCTCCGCGTGCGGTGTCGGCGATCGAGTCGGGAACACCGTCGAGGTGGGGGTTGATCGCGGCCTGGTAGCCGGCGGTGAGCAGTCCCCCGAGGAGGGCGATGCCGAGGGCCGCGCCGAGTTCGCGGGTGAGGTCGTTGAGCGCGGAGGCGACACCTTGCTGCTCGCGCGGGAGCGAGGAGGTGATCGCTTCGGTGGAGGGCGTCATCGCGAGACCCGCGCCGAGGCCCATGGCGATCAGGCCGGGGAGCACGGTGAGGTAGCCGCCGTCGACGGAGACGAGCGCGGCCATGAGCGCGAGCCCGACTCCTGCGATGAGGAGCCCGGTGGCCATGGTGACGCGGGCCCCGATGCTGGCGGCGACCCTGGGGGCGAGTCCGGAGGCGAACATCATGAGCAGTGCCATCGGCATCATGCCGAGAGTCGACAGGAGGCCGCTCCATCCGAGGACGACCTGGAAGAACGGGTAGAGCACGAGCGAGACGCCCGCCTGGACTCCGAAGAGCACCAGCAGCAGGGTCGACCCGCTCGACAGTCCCCGCGTGCTGAAGTGCCGCACATCCAGCAGAGGGACGGGGGTACGAAGCTCCCACACGATGAATACGACGGTGGCGATGATGGCTGCGCCGAGGGTGCCCAGGATCAGGGGGGCCTTCCATCCGAGGGCGGGTGCCTCGTGCAGGGCGTAGGTGAACCCGACGGCAGCGATGATCGAGGTGATCGCACCCACGATGTCGAAGCGCCCGATGGCGTGCTCGCGGGAATTCGGGACCGAGCCAGCCGCGATCACGGCGGCAGCGATCGTGAGGACGATCGGCAGGACGAACAGCCATCGCCAGGTAGCGACGTCCACCAGTAGCGCGGACAGGTACATGCCGAGGATGCCGCCGCCTCCGGCGACCGCGGTCCATACACCGATCGCTTTGGAGCGTTCCCCGTCGGGGAAGGACGCGGTGATCACCGAGAGGGTGACGGGCATGATCATCGCCGCGCCCGCGCCGCTGAGGAGGCGGGCGGTGAGCATGACCTCGACACTGGGTGCGATCGCGGCGGCGATGTTGGCGATGCCGAACACCGCCATGCCGAGCAGGAGGACGGGTTTGCGGCCCCACCGGTCCCCGACCGCCCCCAGCGGCAGCAGGAGGGCCGCGAGGGTGAGGGTGTAGGTGTTGATGATCCACAGCACCTCTCCCTGGGAGGCGTCGAAGGTGACGGCGAGCTGCGGCTGGGCAACGTTCAGGCCGGAGACGGAAGCGACCACGGCCATCAGCGCGATGCAGACGGCGAGGAGGATCGCGCGGCGTCTGCGCGGGTCCTCGATCACCGGCGCAGCGTCTGCCGCGTCCACGGGTTCGGGGGTGGTCATCTGTGTTCCTTTCAGTCAATGCACCCGGTAGTGGTCGCGTTTCCGGGCAGGAGTCATCAGCGCGACAGGCAATGCCTGCGCGCAGGTCAGTGCGTCCGAGCGCTTTAGAGCGACCGGCGATAGGACTGGCGGGGCTGCGGCGCGCCCTGGCACTTCGGCTGGCGGCGTTGTCGCCGTCGGCCATGCAACACCGGCATGG
>NZ_JBFBAO010000180.1:0-13788 GCF_040682255.1 Micromonospora sp. NPDC051296
GCTGACCGCGATGGAGCTGGCCGATCCGCGCCGTCCAGCGCGCTGACGGCCGAGGCGACGACCACCCGGCCCCCGGTGACCAACGGCAGGAAGACCTCCACGGTGGAGATGTCGAACGACAGCGAGGTGAGGTGCAGCCACCGGTGCTGCGGGCCGCTGTCCAGCAGGTCCCGCACGCCGAGCAGCAGGTTGGCCAACGCCCCGTGGCGCACCGCCACGCCCTTGGGCCGGCCGGTGGAGCCGGAGGTGTAGAGCACGTACGCGAGGTCGGCGGAGGACGGCGGCGCGGCGGCGGGCTCTACCGGCGCCGGGCCGTCGAGCAGGTCGACCCGATCGAGGGCGAGCGTGGGCCAGGGCGAATCGGCAGCGGTCGCCGTCACGACCAGCGCCGGGCCGGCATCGGCGAGGACCGCTTCCTGGCGGGCCGGCGGGTGGCCGGGGTCGATCGGCAGGTAGCCGGCCCCGCAGCGCCACACCGCCAGCATGGCCACCACCGCCTGCCAGGACCGGTCCAGGGCGACGGCGACGAGCGTGCCCGGGCCGACGTCGCGCTGCCGCAGCAGCGCGGCGAGCCGAGCGGTGGCGACGTCGAGCTGGGCGTAGCTCAGCGTCCGGTCGCCGTCGACCACGGCCGCCGCGGCCGGGTCCGCGGCGACCCGGGCGGCGAACAGGGCGGGCACGGTCACCCCGGCGGGGTACGCCCGGGCGGTGTCGTTCCAGCCGCCGGTGACCTGGTCGAGTTCGTCGGCGGGAAGCACCGGCAGCTCGGCCACCGGCCGGTCGGGATCGGCGACCACGGCGGCGAGCATGGTGCGCAGATGCCCGCCGATCCGGCGTACGGCGGCGGTGTCGATGGCGGCGGGGCTGTGCTGGAGGCTGACCGTGATGCCGGTGGGCGCGTCCACGATCTGTACGTGCAGGGCGTTGCGGGCGGCACCGCAGAACAGGGTCCACTCGACCTCGCTGGCCACCCCGGGGAAGACCGGTTCGTCGCCACGCCGCCGGTAGCCGATGCTGACCGGGGTCAACGCCGGCGCGGGCCGCAGGCCGGACACGGCGTGGGCCAGCGGCACGGCCCGGTACCGGTACACCTCGCGCAACCGGGCCCGGACCGCGTGGGCATGGTCGCGGAAGGTTCCCTCGGCCGGGTCGGCGGCGACCGGCAGCTCGTTGACGAACAGCCCGACCCGGTCGGCCTGCTCCGGGGTACGGGTGGACAGGGCCAGCCCGACGGGGGTGCCCTGGTTGCCGTACCGCGCGAGCAGGGCGTGCAGCACGGCGAACAGCAGCTCGAAGCGGGTCACCCCGAGTGACCGGGCGGCCCGGCCCACGCCGTCGACCAGCTCGGCGGGCAGCTCGACGGTCACCGCGGCGCCGGGCTCCGCGCCGGTGGGCAGCCGACGCAGGCCGGGCAGGACGATGTCACCCGGGCCGGACCAGTGCCGGGCCCAGTGGGCGCGGGCGGCGGGCAGGTCGGCGGCGACGCGTTGCTGTTCGGCGGCGGCCAGGCCCGCGTACCCGTCGGCGCGGGGCGCGGCCACGGCCGGACGCCCGGTGTGGGCGGCGGCGTACGCGGCGGCCAGATCCCGGGCCAGCACATCCTTGGACGTACCGTCGAAGGCCAGGTGGTGGGCGGTGACGAGGAGCAGGTGCGTGCCGTCTGCTCCGGTCAGCAGGGTGAACCGGGCCAACGGTCCGTTCCGCAGGTCGTGCGGGCGGGCGATCTCCTCGGCGATGCGGGCTTCGGTCAGCTCGCCGAAGGTGACCGCCGGGCGGGTGTCCGCCGGCGCCAGGCGGGGGGTGCCGTCGTCGTCGCCGGCGATCCTGGCGCACAGCACCGGGTGCTGTTCGGCCAGCGCGGCACACGCCGCGACGAGGGCCCGACGATCGAGTTCGGCGGCGAACCGTACGCCCAACGCCATGTGGTACGCCGTGCCGGCCACGCCGGCCTGCTCGGTGAACCAGACGGCGTGTTGTGCGGAGGTCGCCTCGGCGGTGCCCACATGCTCTCCCATGGTCGTGCTGGTGGTCAGTTCTCGAACAGGTCGGTGAGCTGCCGCTTGAGCACCTTGCCGCCCTCGTTGCGGGGCAGCTGGTCCAGCAGCAGGAGCCGGGCGGGCAGCTGGTAGTCGGCCAGCCGGTCGGCGAGGAAGCCGCGCAGTACCGGCAGGGACAGACCGTCCGCGCCGGCCGACGGCCGGGGTACGACGGCGGCGGCCACGGCCGAGCCGAGCACCGGATGCGGGACGCCGACGACGGCGGCCTGGGCGACCAGCGGGTGTTCGTGCAGCGCCGCCTCGACCTCAAGGGTGGAGACCTTGAACGCACCGGTCTTGATGACGTCCTGGTGCCGGTCGGTGAGATACAGGTAGCCGTCGGCGTCGACCCGGCCGACGTCGCCCATGCGTACCCACCCGTCCCGGAAGGTGATCCGGTTGGCGGCCTCGTCACGGTAGTAGGCGCGGGGGAAGGGGGCACGCAGCCACACGTCGCCGGTCGTCCCGGCGGGCAGCGGGTTGCCGTCCGCGTCGGCGACCATCAGCTGACCGCCGACCGGCCGACCGACCGCGTCCCGGCGGGACGGGTCGTAGATCATGGTGGTCTGAGCCGGGGCCGCCTCGGTGGAGGTGTAGTAGTTGACGATGGTGGCCTGCGGGAACGCCTCGGCCAGCCGGGCCGCGACCGCCGGGGGCAGTGGGGCGGCGGTGGAACCGATCAGCTGTACGCCGCCGGTGTCCCGGCCGCGCAACGCTGCGGAGTCGAGCAGCTCGACGGCGATCGACGGGACGACGAAGACGCTCACCGTACCGGCGGCCTCGATCAGCCGGGCGAACCGGACCGGGGTGAACCGGGGCAGGGTGAGCGCCGCGGCCTTCGCGGTGAGCGCGTTGAGCAGCATGGTCTGCCCGGCGTTGGTGCCGATGGCGAACGCGTGCAGGAACCGCTCCGAATGGGCCAGGGCCAGCCGGCGGGGGTGGTTCGGCGCGCCGGCGGTGAGGTTGGCGTGGCTGGCCGCCACCCCCTTGGGGCGGCCCGTCGTGCCCGAGGTGTAGAGGATCTGCGCGAGGTCGCCGGGCCGGGCGGCGGACTGGGCATGGCTGCCGTCGGCACTCGCGCCGGCCCGGTCAGTGTCGGCGTCGGCGTCGGCGTCGGGGTCGGGGTCGGTGAGCAGGTCGCCGCAGGTCCAGACCGGCAGGCCGGGCGGGACCGGCGGGGCGGGGGTGTCCTCGCCGTACACGACGGCGCTGGCCGCGCAGTGGGTCAGCGCGTGCGCGAGTTGCCCGGCGGCGAGCCGGTCGGACAGCGGCACGGCGACGCCGCCCGCCCGCAACACCCCGCAGTACGCCACGGCGAACCGGGTCCAGTCCCGGGCGCCGAACAGCAGTCCGACGCGGTCGCCGTGGCGCAGGCCCCGGCGCCGCAGCGCCGCGGCGACGGCGATCGCGCCGGCGGACCATTCGGCGAAGGTCAGCGCCGCCACGCCGTGCACCTCGACGGCCACCCGGTCCGGGTGCAGGGCGGTACGCCAGTCGAGCAACTCGGGCACGGTCCGGGGCGGCCGTGCTCCCCCACCGGTGATCGCTGCGGTCACCTCAGCCCACCCTTCCCCCGGTCGCCCCCGCCAGCGCCCGACCTTCCTCGCCGCCGCCGACGTGCCGACCTTCCTCGGTGCCGGCGGCCCTGGCCTGGCGCTCCTCGATGCCGACCAGGTCGTCCGGCGGCGCGTCGGGCACCTCGTCGTCGAACCGGGCGAGCACGGGGGTGGCCAGCGACACCAGCGCGGTGAGCGCGATGCACACGCCGAACAGCACGTACAGCAGCCCGTGGCCCCGCCCCGGACCGACGCCGATCACCGCGCCGATCGTGCTGGCCAGCACGCCGTCGGCGAGCAGCATCGGCTCGGCCAACCGGGCGGCGAACGGGGCGACGAGGCCCCAGCCCAACGGCATGGTGGACTGCGCGACCATCTGGTTGAGCGCGAAGACCCGGCCGTGGACGCGGGGCGGCACCTTGGTCTGGATGATCGTGTTGTAGACGCCGTTGACGATGCCGAGCGCCAGGTACATGCCGAACGCGCCCGCGCCGATGAGCAGCAGGTTCGGTCGCAGCCCGGTCAGCACGGCGGCCACCGCGATGCCGAGGGTGCCCAGCAGCACCGCCCGCATCCGGCGTCGGCGCGGGCCGCCCCAGACCAGCATCACCAGGCCGCCGGTGGCCGCGCCGACCCCGCCGGTCAGCGCGACCTGCGCCACCTCGTTCAGGTCGGCGAAGCCGAGCACCAGCGGGGAGAGCAGGAACAGCACCGGGAAGAGGAAGAAGTTCAGCGCCGCGAAGAACGCCAGCATGGCGCGGAACTCCCGGCGGCGCAGCGAGTAACGCAGACCGGCGATGATCTCCGCGCCGATGCTCTCGCGGCGTTGCAGGGCCAGCGTACGGGGGAACCGGACGACCGCCAGCACGGCGATCGCGAACAGGTACGACGCCACGACGATGAGCAGGATGCCGCGCAGCCCGACGGCCTGCAGCAGCGCAACGGCGATCAGCGGCACGGTGAACTGGGTGAGGCCGACGGCGGTCTGGGCGAGGCCGTTGGCGTGGCCGAGGAAGCGTTTGGGCACCAGCTGCGGCACCGCCGAGACGAACGCGAGGCGCTGGAAGGCCAGCGCCACCGACAGCCAGCCGGTGAACGGGTAGAAGTGCCACACCTCGGCCAGGTCGGCCAGCACCAGCCCGGCCATCACCGCGTTGGCGGCTCCGGCGGCGGCGCTGGCGGTCAGCAGGACACGCCGCCGGCTGAACCGGTCGACCAGCGCCCCGGCCAGCGGCGAGATGAGCAGGCCGGGCATCAGGGCGAGCACGGCGAAGAGCGCGAACCGGGCGAGCGACCCGGTCTGCATGTAGATCCACAGTGGGATGGCGAAGGTGGTCAGCGCGGTGCCCATGCCGGAGACGATCTGACCGGCCGCGACCAGTCCGAAGCGGCGCAGGCTCGGCGGCGGCGCGGTCGCCGCCGCCGTCTTGGCGCCCGACGGGCCGTCGGGTCCCCGGTGCGAGACGCCGGCGAGCTGCCAGGCGGGCGGCGCGGCGTCCGGATCGGCCGAGGCGACCGGCAGCGCGTCGGCAGACGGCGGCGCGTCGAGTCGCCGGTGCACGCCGGTGACGATCTCGGCCAGCTCACCGGCCCGGTACTTCAGGAAGTAGTGCCCGCCCTCGTCGATCACCGCGAGCGCGGTGCGGTCGCTGAGGAAGTGCCACTCCCGGTACCGCTCCTCGTGGAAGTCGGTGCTGCGGTCGCGCTCGCCGACCACGGAGATAATCGGCGCGCGCAACGGGCTGACCCGCTGCCGCATCAGTTCGGTGAAGTACTCCTCGGACACCTCGGCGTCGTGCCGCATCGCGCGGATCAGGAACCGCGCCTCGTCGGGGGCGAGCGATCCGATGGAGGTGCCCTGCGCCTGCAGCCAGGTGCGGTAGATCCGGTCGCTGCGCAGCCGTTCGGCCAGCCGCAGCCGCAGCAGCGGCCCGAGCAGGCCGCCGGCGGGCCGACCGAACGGGAAGACCGCGCCGAGGTACACCGCGACCAGGTCCCGGCCGGCGGCCTCCAGCCGGCGGGCCACCTCCACAGCGAGGGCCCCACCGGGGCCACAGTGTCCATAGAGGATCAACGGCCCGGTCACCCGGTCCTGGATCTCCGCGACGACGTCGGCGGCCACCTCCTCGATCGGTGCCGGGTCGTCCGCGAGGCCGATGTCGTGCCCGGGTACGGCCACCGACAGCAGCCGGTACCCGGCGGGCAGGGCGTCGGCCAGCGGTTGGTACACCACCGCGCTGCCACCGCCGTACGGGACGCAGACCAGGGTGGCGAGCCGGTCGGCGGCGGGCACCGGCGGGGTGAGTTCGTGCAACAGCCCACCGCTGCCGGTGTCGGCCCCGGCGACGAGGCCGGCCAGCTCGCGTACGGTGCGGTGCCGGAACAGGTCCATCACGCTGATCGCCGGCGCGGTGCCACCGACCACGGCGGGTAGTTCCCGGCGCAGTCGGGCCACCACCTGGGTGGCCAGCAGGGAGTGCCCGCCCAGGTCGAAGAAGTCGTCGGTGGCGCCGACCTCGGCCAACCCGAGCACGGCCTGCCAGATCCCGGCGACCAGGGTCTCCACCGGCCCGACCGGCACCGCCCGCTCACCGGTCGGCCCGTCGTCGGTCGGCTCGGGCAGCGCCCGCCGGTCCACCTTGCCGTGCTCCTGCAACGGCAGCCGGTCCAGGCGCACCCAGCGGCTGGGCACCATGTGCTCGGGCAGCCGGTCGGCCAGCCGGCGGCGCAGCTCCGCCGGCTCCGGCGCGACCACGTCGGGGTCCGGCTCCAGGTACGCCACCAGCCGGTCGTCGCGCAGCAGCACCGCCGCCTGCCGCACCCCGGGGCAGTCCCGCAGCGCGGCCTCGATCTCGCCCAGCTCGACCCGGTAGCCGCGGATCTTCACCTGATGATCGCGGCGGCCGAGGAAGACGAGCTGCCCGTCCGCACGCCAACGGCCCAGGTCGCCGGTGCGGTAGAGGCGGGCGCCGGGCGGGCCGTACGGGTCGCGCACGAACCGCTCGGCGGTCAGGTCGGGCCGGTTCAGGTAGCCGCGGGCGAGCCGGTCGCCGCCGAGGTACAGCTCGCCGGGCACGCCGACCGGCACCGGGCGCATCCGCTCGTCGAGCACGTACACCCGGGCGTGCGGCAGGGGCCGGCCGATCGGCACCGGGCCGGCACCCGGCCCGGTCACCTCGTACGTGGCGACGCCGACGGTGGCCTCGGTGGGGCCGTAGTGGTTGAACACCCGGGCCGGACCGGCAGCCGCGAGCAGGCCGACGCGGTCCAGATCGGACGCCTCGCCACCGAGGATCAGCGCGCGGGCGGGTAGCAGGTCGCCCGGCTCGGTGTCGGCGGTCAGCGCGATCAGATGCGACGGAGTGATCTTCAGATAGTCGATGCGCTCGGTGCGCAGCCGCTCGGCGAGTTCGGCGCCGGTGCACCGGCGGGGCAGCAGGTGCACCGCGCCGCCGGTGGCCAGCGCCAGGTAGAAGACGGTGACGCTGAAGTCGAACGACATCGACTGGAGCAGCCCGTACCGGGCGGCCGGGACGACCGCGAACCGGTCGGCCACCCCGTCGAGGTAGCGCAGCACCTGCCGATGCGCCACGGCCACCCCCTTCGGGGTGCCGGTGGAGCCGGAGGTGTAGATCACGTAGGCGAGGTCGTCGCCGGACGCTCCGGTCTCCGGCGGGGTGTCCGGCTGGGCCGCGACCTCGGCGGCGATCTCGTCCAGGCGGGTCGCCGTCGTCTCGGCGGGCAGCCGGTCACGCAGGTCGGAGCTGGTCAGCACGATGGTGGGGCGGGCGTCGGTGAGCATCAGGCCCAGCCGGGCGGCCGGCTGCTCCGGGTCCAACGGCAGGTACGCGCCACCGGCCCGGAGCACCCCGAGCAGCGTCGCGGCCAGCTCGACCGACTGCTCCAGCAGGACCCCGACCAGCCGGTCCGGGCCGACCCCACGGGTGCGCAGCCAGTGGGCGAGCCGGTTGGCCCGCCGGTCCAGTTCCCGGTAGCTGATCGCGTCCGGACCGCAGAGCACGGCCGGCGCGTCGGGGGTGGCGGCGACGTGCGGGCCGACGAGGTCGGCCAGGGTGCTCGCCGGTACGGTGACCCCGGTGGCGAGGTCGTGGTCAGGCCGGCCCAGGGCCAGCACCCGGTCCCGCTCGGCGGGAGCGAGCAGGTCCAGGTCGGCGACGGGCAGGTCCGGCCGGTCGACGGCGGCACGCAGCAGCGTCTCGAAGCTCGCGGCCAACCGGCGTACGGTGGCGGCGTCGAACAGGTCGGTGTTGTAGACGAACATGCCGCGCAGCCCGTCGGCGGTCTCGCCGACGTACAACGACAGGTCGAAACGGGCGGTGGCGGCGTCGGTGCCGACGCCCTCGGCACGCAGGCCGTCGGGCCACCGGCCACCGCCCTGGGCGTAGTTCTGCAGGGTGAACAGCACCTGGAACACCGGGGCGCGGCTGACATCGCGGGCGACGTTGAGCTCGGCGACCAGGCGTTCGAACGGGATCTCCTGGTGGGCCAGGGCGCGCACCACGGTGCCGCGGGTACGCCGCAGCAGGGCCGCGAAGCTGGGCTCGGCGGCTGGGGCGTCGGCGCTCGCGGAAACCGGGGAGACGTCGGCGCGCAGGGCGAGGGTGTTGACGAACAGGCCGACGAGGTTCTCCAACTCGGGCACCACCCGCCCGGCGACCGGGGAGCCGATGGCGAAGTCCCGCTGGCCGCTGTAACGGAACAGCACGGCCTGCAACCCGGTGAGCAGGGTCATGTAGAGGGTGGCCCGGTGGGCGCGGCTCAGCCGGCGTAGCCCGTCGGTGAGGTCGGCGTCGATGGCGAAGCGGTGGGTGTCACCGGCGTACGACTGCACGGCCGGGCGGGGCCGGTCGGTGGGCAGCTCCAGCGGGGGCACGCCGGCCAACGCCTCGGTCCAGTAGCCGAACCCGTCCCCGGTCGCCGGCCCGTCGAGTCGGTGCCGCTGCCAGGCGGCATAGTCGACGTAGCTGGTCGCCGGTGCCGGGGGCGGGGTGCCGCCGTCGCGCAGCGCGCCGTAGCTGGCGGCGATCTCGCCGAGCAGCAGGTCCAGCGACCAGCCGTCGCTGACGATGTGGTGCATCGCGAGGTGCACCAGGTGCTCCTGGGCGCCGAGCCGGACGACGAGCACCCGCAGCAGGGGCGCGGCGTCGAGGTCGAACGGGGTGCGTACGGAGGCGGCGACCAGTTCGCGGGCGTCGGCCTCGGACGGCGCGGCGGTGACGGTGACCGGCACCCGCACCTCGGGCAGCACCTGCACGACGGGTTCGCCGTCGGTGTTCTCGGTGAACCGCATGCGCAGGCTGTCGTGCCGGGCGGCGGTGGCGTCGACGGCGACGCGCAGCAGGTCGACGTCCAACGGCCCGTGCAGCCGTACGGTCGCATAGACCACGTACGCGGCGGTGCCGGGGGTGAGTTGTTCGGTGAACCAGATCCGTTCCTGGCCGAACGACAGCCGGGGATCTCCCGCGGGTTGGCTCCCACTCGGCGAGATGGTGACGCTCCGCGCCGACACGTCAATGTTGGTCACGCAACGCCTCACTCCAATGACGGACAGGAGCCAGTAGTCTGCACGTCGCATCCAACACGTTGGATCGGCTGAATGGTCCACTGTGTAACACTCGATCGATCGATCCGGTGCCGGAACGGACCGTCGTACGGTCAGGAATGCGCTTTACCGACGTGGTGATCCCTGCCGAATGGGCTTCCGAGAATCTGGTCCACACCGAGTTCTCCGGCACCGGAGCCGGCACGGCACCACTGACCTGGGCCCAACAGGTGTTCTGGCGGTCGATCACCAGGTTCGGCTCGAACCACCGCTTCCTCAACCTGCGCCGTACCGTGCCGGTGTCCGCCCGGGCGGGGGCGGACCTGGCCGGGGCGACCCGCGCGGTGGGCGCGCTGGTCAGCCGGCACGCCGCGCTCCGCACCCGCCTCTCGACGGCCGACGGCGAGCCGCACCAGGAGACGGCGGCGACCGGGGCACTGCCGCTGCTGCTCTGCGTCGGCACGGGCGACGGCGCCCAGGCCGCCCGCGAGGCCGCCGGCCGGCTCGGCGACGTGGCGTTCGACCACACCGCCGAGTGGCCGCTGCGGGTCGCGCTGGTCACGGTGGACGACCGGGTACGGCAGGTCGTGGTGGTGTTCAGCCACACCACGGTGGACGCGCACGCCGCCGAGGTGGTGCTGCGGGACCTGCGGCTGCTTCTGCTGCGCGGCGACCTGCCCACCCCGCCCGGCCTGCAATCGACCGACGTGGCCCGGCTGCAACACGGGGCCGACCGGCGCCGCTCGGAGCGGGCCGTGGCGCACTGGCTGCGGGAGTTCCAGCGACTCCCCCACTCGCCGCTGACCCCGGCCGGGCCGGGGCTCGATCCTCCGCTGCGCCGGGGTGTCCTGGTCTCCTCCGCCGTCGACACCGCCGCCCGGCTGATCGCCGCCCGGCACCGGGTCAGCGTCTCCGCGGTACTGCTGGCCGGCTTCCAGGCGCTGGCCGCCCGCGGCTCCGAGGGCACCCTGTCCGGCCTGTTCCCGATGGCGCACAACCGGTTCCGCGCGGAACACGCGAATGCGATCGCCAACCTCGGCCAGATCGGCTTCTGCGTCGTGGACCTGACCGGACGTCCCGATTTCGCCGAGCTGTTGTCCCGCGTCTGGGCGGCATCCCTGAACGGCCTGCGGCACGCGTACTACGCCCCACCCGCGCTGCGGCACGCGTTCGAGGAACAGGGCATCGAATTCGACACGGCATTTCAGCCGTACCGCTACTTCAACGACGTCCGGCTGCCCGTCGGCGGCATCGACCCGGTGCCCGAGGCCAGCCGAAGCGAGCTGCGGGCGGCCATGGCCCGCAGCACCTTCTCCTGGACCGCCGGGCTGCATCAGGCGTCCTGGCACCTGCTGACCCACGTCGTCGACGAGCCGGCCGGGATCGGCATCACGCTCACCGCCGACACCCGCCACCTCGCGATGGACACCATCGAGCCCTTCCTGCGCGGGCTGGAGGAGTTGCTGGTCAAGGCGGCCTTCGACGAGGTGCCGTGGCCCTGGTCGCCCGCCGGTGCCGCACCCACGCCCACCGCCGGACCGGTCGCGACCGGCGACGACCAGGTGGCGTACGCGCCGTTCCAGGGCGGGCGGGCGGCGAGCGCACCGCTCACCTGGGGGCAGCGGGCGATGTGGCGGACCGTCGAGGAGTTCGAGTCACCGGCCGCGTACCGCGTGCTGAGCCTCCCCCGAACCCTGGCCGTCCCGGCGCGGGCCGACGTGGCCGTGCCGCAGGCACTGCGGGCGGTCGGCGCGCTGGTCGCCCGGCACGCGTCGCTGCGCACCCGGTTCCGCCGCCGGGACCAGGAACTCCACCAGGAGGTGGCGGCGGCGGGGCAGCTACCCGTCGGAGTCCACCCGGTGCCCCGGCCGTCCGACGACCCCGACGGCCGGGCCGCCGCGGCGGCCCTGACCGCGCGGCTGCGCGAGCCGCGCTTCGCGCACGTCGCCGAGTGGCCGCTGCGGGTCGCGCTGGTCACGGTGGACGACCGGGTACGCCAGGTCGTGGTGGTGTTCAGCCACTCCACCGTCGACTTCCACGCCACCGAGACCGTGCTGCGCGACCTGCGGGCGCTGCTGCTGCGCGGATCGCTGGACACGCCGCCCGGCCTCCAGTCGCTGGACCTCGCCGAACGGGAGCGCGGTGTCGAACTGCGACGCTCGGACCGGGCGGTGGCGTACTGGGTCCGGCAGCTCACGGGCCTCGCACCGAGCCTGTCCGAACCGGTCGGTCCCCCTCCAGCCGCCCGCTACCGGCGCGGCTCGCTGGTCTCCGCGGCGGTCCACCACGCGGCGCAGGTGATCGCGGCGCGGCACCGGGTCAGCACCTCCAACGTGCTGCTGGCGGCGACCGCCGCCGGATTGACCGCGGACCGCGGGCAGGACGCCTGCGGGATCGTCGTCATGGCGAACAACCGCTTCCAGCCCGGGCACGACGACGCGGTCGGCACCCTCAACCAGATCGGACTCTGCCGGCTCGACCTGGCCGACCGGCCCGGCTTCGCCGACCTGCTGTCCCGGGCCCGGCGGGCGGCGCTGAACGCCTACCGGCACGCCTACTACGACCCGGCCGTGTGGGAACGCACCTTCACCGAACTGGGCCACGACCACAAGACCTTCCTGGCCGGGTACTGCTACCTCAACGACGCCCGGCTGTCGCCGGACACCGACCCCGATCCGGCCGGCCCGGACGAAGCCGCCCTTCGGACGATGGCAGCCCGCAGCTCCTTCCGCTGGTTGACGGAGCTGGAGCAGTTCCCGTGGCGCTGCCGCCTCCAGGTCCGCGACGCCCCCGGCGCGGTCGAGCTGGTCGTCACCGCCGACACCCGGTACTTCCCGGCGGAGCGGGTCGAGCCGTTCCTGCACGGCATCGAGGCGTTGCTGGTCGAGGCGGCCGTACGCGACGTGCCCTGGCCGTGGTCGCCGGCCCCGGGACCGGACCCGACCGGCTGACCACCGGCCGGATCTACGGCCACCTGTTGCTGCACTCCGCGCCGGCCTCGCTCGACTCGCTCGGCAAGGCCCTCGGGCTGAGCAAGGGCGCCGTCAGCACCTCGGTGCGCGAACTGGGCCGGAGGTACCACGATGCGAACCAGTCGGTGACCATTACCGGTGGCCCGCTACCGCCGCGAATGGGCAGGCCAGCCCAATGAAGCGGACTCCAGACGTGGCCCTAGAAGCGGTAGGCGTCGCGCCGGTGGCGGATCGAGTGGATCTCCACGACGCGTTTGGCCTCGTGGATCCGGTAGATGATCCGGTATGTGCCGCGGCGGGCGGAGTGGAAGCCGTCGAAGGGTTCGTCGAGTGGTTTGCCAGCCCGATAAGGGTTGACCGCGATTGCGTGCTGGATGGTCTCCGTCGCCGCGACCGCGACCTCCAGCGGCAGGTCCTCGTGCAGGTTGCGGCGGGCCTGCCGGGAGAACATCACCGTGTAGGGGCTGGTCGCCTCGCCCGTGTCGTCCCGCCGCCCGCCTTGCGGAGGCATCAGGCCGCCCTACCGCGACGCCGTTCCAACTCGGCGCGAACCTCGTCCATCGAGAACGTGTCGCCAGCCGCGAAATCCTCCCGCGACTGGCGCAGATCCGCGAGGGCCTCGTCGTCGGAGAGCAGGTCGAGCGTCTCCCGCATCGACTCGTACTCGGCGACCGAGATCAGCATCACGTCGGCACGGCCGTTGCGGGTGATCGTGAAGTGGTCGTGCTCCCGAGCAACCCGGTCGGCAAGCTCGGCGATCCGGGCCTTGGCTTCCGTGATCGGAATGGTCTCCATGGCGACCATTCTAGCGACTGGTCAGAATTATGGCCACGTCCGTCGACCGGCCGAAGGCGGCGAGCCCTGTGCAGCGACGCTGCGGAACGGAACATTCGCCGAGACGTCCCGGGTCGCGGAGTCGATCCGCGATACGAGCACGACGAGATATCGGCCGCGGCCTGCGGCTGGCCCCTCCGTTTGGGTATCCGCCTGAGGTAGACCGGAGGTACCACCATGCGAACCGCGCCACCACGATCACCGGCACCCTGCTACCACTGAACCTGCCGGCTCACGGACCTTGGGTCGTGTCCATGATTCTGGCCCGCCCGGCACCGCCGATTCTGGCCGTGGCGCGGCAACAGCCCTGGTCACGTGAGCAACTGGAAAGGTAGAACATTTAGTTCTACAATCTGTCCATGGAACGCATCGGTGTACGGGAGCTGAACCAGAACACGAGCCAGGTGTTGGCTCGGGTGCGCGGCGGCGAGACCGTCGAGATCACCGATCGCGGACACCCGATTGCCCGACTTGTTCCAGTGAATGACGACAGGACAATGCTGGCCAAGCTGGTAGCCGCCGGGCGCGCCGTCGCCCCGACCGGCGGCGGTCCTGTCCCGCTTCCACCAAAGCTCGGTGACGAGGATGTCGACGTGGCCGCCACGCTCGCCGCAATGCGAGACGAGGAACGCTGGTGATCTACCTCGATTCCGCCGCCGTCGTGAAGCTGGTGCGGCAGGAAGCATGCAGCGCTGACCTTGTCTCCTGGCTCAACACCCACGACGACGTGCCGCTGGTTTCCTCTGCCCTCGTCGAGGTGGAAGTGCCCAGAGCGCTGCGCCGATCAGCCCCGCAAGCCTTCTTGCGCGCCGCCTCCTCGGCCTTGC
>NZ_JBFBAO010000181.1:0-13579 GCF_040682255.1 Micromonospora sp. NPDC051296
TGATCACGTGCTGCACGTCCTCGGACGGGGTGGCGGGGTCGTCGGCCCAGTCGGCGCCGGCCCGGTAGCACTCGTCGTAGAGCGCGCGCTGGCTGTCGGTCCAGTCCTCGTGATAGCTCTCCATGCCCATCCCCCTGTGCGACGGCCTGCCCTTTCGAGCATGCCCGCCGACGCGGCGGACCGGGCCGAAACGGCCGCAGCCTGGTCAGTCGCGGCGCAGGCAGGTCACCGCCCCGGGCTGGTCGGGAATTGGTGGGGGGCGCTCGGCGAACTCGGTGTAGCCGAGCCGCGCGGCGGTCCGGCGGGCGAAGCGATTGCCGTTGTAGACACAGATCGTCCCCACGTCCAGCCGGTCCAGTGCCCCGGCCACCTCGTCACGGGTCGGTCGACCCTCGGCCGGGCCCCCGTCGGCGAACCGGGTCAGCAGCAGCCGATCCTGGGAGAACTGCGAGTTCAGGTCGTACTCGACCAGGAAGAAGTCGCGTGGGAGCACCACCCGCACCTGGCTGGTCAGGATCGGGATGGTCCGCATGATGGTCGCCGGCGCGAGCACGAGCCCGTCCGGGCGATCGAGGCCATCGATCCACTGTGCGATGCCCTGCCGCTGCGGCCGGACCTTCAAGGTGGGCTCGTCGTGCACCTCCACCCCGCTGCGCTCGGCCCACATCGGGGTGGCGTAGACGGCGAACGAGGCCACCATCGCCCCGGCCAGCACCAAGCCGACCAGGGCCCGCACGGAACGCAGCCGGGTGGGCAGCCAGACGGTGCACAGCAGCCCGATCAGCGCCGGCAGGGCGAGCAGCCACGGCACCCGCCAGAGCACCACCGAAATGCCGGTGAGCGCGCTGATCCACTCCAGCACCCCGGGCACCAGCAGCACGCTCAGCGTGAGCGCGCCGCCGGCCGCGAGCAACGCCGGGGTGCGGCGGCGGGCCAGCAGCGGCCCGCACCACAGGGCGAGCCCGCCGATCACACCCACGATGCCGATCTCGAAGGTGCGCCGGTAGGTGTGCGCGGCGTCGTAGAAGTTGGCGTCCGCCGCGGCCTCGTTGGCCGACGTGCCGAGGACCAGTTGGGTGACGACCACCGCCCCGACCGGGTACGCCAGGGCGGCCACACCGACGGCCAGCGCCGACTTCCAGCGCCCCACCAGCAGCATCATCAGGGCCGCCCCGCCGACCAGCAGCGGCAGGATGATCGCGGCAGTGGTGGTGAGCCCGATCGCGGTGATCGACAGCGCGACGATCAGCACCAGGCCACGCTTGGACCGGTCGTCGAACCAGCGGGTCAGGTACAACCACATCAACGGCACGGCCGCGGAGACGAACATGCCCTTGCCCTGGTAGAGCCGGGGCAGGTGGAAGGTACCCAGGGCGGCGTCCGGGCCGCAGACCAGCGCGAGGAAGGCCGCGGCCACAGTGAAGGCGAGCACCGGACGTCGCGGCGCCCAGCGCTGCACCACCCGCCAGAGCGCCAGCACGGCGAGCACGGCCAGGACCGGCAGCAGCACGAACCAGGTCGCCGCGGCACCGGACATGCCGAGGAAACGGCCGAGCGCACCGGCGAAGACCTCGATGCTGGCGATCGGGGGCTGCGAGGCCATCGCCGGGAGGACGTTCTCGCTGAACAGGAAGTCGTTGAGCGGAACGATGTCCCGGTCGGCCACCCACGTCGACCGGCCCACGTAGTAGATGTCGTCAGGGGTGCTGCGGGCCAGGTAGAGCGAGGCGACCGCGGCCACCCCCGCGATCAGCAGCACGTACGCCGACTGCCAGGCGGTCGGAGCCGGCGCCGGCGGCCGGGTTGCCGGGGTGACCCGCCAGATCCGCCAGGTCAGCAGCACCGCCCCGACGGCGGCCACGGCACCGGCCGAGGCCGGCACCCACCAGGAAATGCCCTCGCCGGCCGGGGTCCCCGCCAGGCCGGCGGTGATCGCCGCACCGGTGCCGACCAGCAGAACCAACGCCGTCCACCAGCGCTGGGCGATCGGCATCCGACCGGCGGCGTCCGTCGCCGGGCTGCCGGCCCTGCCCTCCGCCGGGGTGGCCCCCGGGTCCCCGCCGGTCACCGGGTCTTCGCCGGCCACCGGGTCCTCACCGGTCACCGGGTCGTCACCGGTCACCGGGTCGTCACCGGCCGCCGGGTCGTCACCGGCCGCCGGGTCGTCACCGGCCGCCGGGGCGTCACCGGTCGCTGGGTCGGCCGGCACCCGGGTGGCGCGGCGGCCGCGCCACCGCGGCAGGGCGAGCCGGATCAGCAGGACGAGCAGGGCCAGTACCAGGCCGGCCACCAGCCAGATCCGGAACGTCAGCGACGGCGCGAGGCCCAACGGCAGGGCGGCGTGGTAGAGCAGCGTCCAGAGCGCGAACGCCAGTACGGCGCCGTCGGTGAGCACGGCGGGTATGGCGGCGATCCCCGCCCGGATGCGGCCCAGCACCGCCCGGACCCGGGTGGAACCGATGGAAGTGGGACCGGTCGGCCCGTCGCCCGCTGCCGGCGTGAGTGCGGCGGCGACGGTTTGGTCGGTCATCGACACGGAGCGTCCTTGTCATCGAACGGGCAGTGCGGCGCGCTCAGGCGGTTCCGAGCGCCGTGGCGGCCCCCCGTGCCGCACAAACCACACCGAGAGTAATAGTCGCCCCCGGAGCCGGGTCGAGCGGACGCACGCCGGTCCGGTGCCGGGGCAGGCCCTGCCAGCGGTACCCCAAGCGGGCCCTGCTCAACCAGTGAGGGGCGCCTCACGCTGCCGGGGCAGCGCGTCCTGCACGCCGAGCCCGAGCGCCACCGACTCGACCAGGGTCTCCAGGTAGCTGTCGGTGACCGGGGTGCGGGCGATGGCGAGCCGCCAGTACAGCGGCCCCACGATCAGGTCGACCGCCGCCTCCGGGTCGGTGGCGGCGGGCAGTTCGCCGCGCTGCACCGCCCGGCTGATCAGCCGGCCGGCGACCTCCTGCTGCCGGGCTCTCAGCACGCGTTGGAGGGTCTCGGCGATGGTCGGGTTACGGGCGGCCTCGGCCAGCAGGTCGGGAATGATCTGCGAGGCCAGCGGATGCCGCAGCGCGTGCGCGACCACCTGGAACAGCAGCGCGAGGTCGCCGCGCAGGCTGCCGGTGTCCAGCGCGGGCAGGCGCCCCCCGGCCGCGGTGGCGACCACCTCCAGGACCAGGTCGAGCTTCGAACTCCACCTCCGGTAGATCGCGGTCTTGCTGACCCCGGCCCGGCGGGCCACCGCCTCGATGGAGAGCCGGCCGTAGCCGACCGCGGCGAGTTCCTGCATGAGGGCGCGGCGGATGGCCGTGGTGATCTCCCCACGGAGCACCGCCGCACCGGCGGGTGCGCGCCTCTTCTCGGTCGTCACCTCGGACTCTTCTCGGCTGTCACACAGGACAATGTACCGCAACGACGCTACGGTTGCGTCCCGACGTGTTTCGGACTACTGTCCACCCAGCGGCGAGGCGGCGCTCCACGCACGGCCACGCTAGATTCCATCGTCGCGAAACAATCCGCCAGCACGACAGATCGGAGCGCCCATCCCCATGGCCAACACCGCGCTGGCCGACCCCGACGCCGGCCTCCCCTCAGCCCAGCTGGCCGCCCGGCACGGGCTGCGGGTGGCCGGCCAGCGGCCCTCGCTGCGCCGCTACAGCAGCCAACTCTGGAAGTATCGGCACTTCATCGCCGCGTACGCCAACGCCAAGCTGACTGCCTCGTTCAGCAACGCCCGGCTCGGACAACTCTGGCAGGTGCTCACCCCGCTGACCAACGCGGCGGTCTACTACCTGATCTTCGGGCTGGTGCTCGAACAGAGCCGGGGGATGGACAACTTCATCGCGTACCTCACCACCGGCCTGTTCATCTTCAACTTCACCCAGACCACGGTTCAGCAGGGCACCCAGGCGATCAGCGGCAACCTCGGGCTGATCCGGGCGTTGCACTTCCCCCGGGCCTGCCTGCCGCTGGCCATCACCGTCACCCAGTTCCAGCAGTTGCTCGGCTCGCTGGCGGTGCTGGTCGGCATCGTGCTGGTCACCGGAGAACCGATCACCCTGATGTGGCTGATGCTGGTGCCGGCGGTGCTGCTCCAGACGGTCTTCAACGCCGGGCTGACCATGACGGTGGCCCGGCTGGGCGCCAAGGCCACCGACCTGAAGCAGGTCATGCCCTTCATCCTGCGGGCCTGGATGTACGGCTCCGGGGTGCTCTACAGCGTCAAACTGTTCTCCGAGAACCTGCCGGGCTGGGCCACCGCCCTGGTGCAGTTCAACCCCATGCTGGTCTACATCGAGCTGGCCCGGGTCGCCCTGCTCGAGAACGCGCCGCTGCTCAACGACTCCCTGCCGCTGACCTGGCTGGTCGCGGTGGGCTGGGCGGTCGTGATGGGCCTCGGGGGCTACCTCTACTTCTGGCGCGGCGAACAGGAGTACGGCCGTGGTTGATCATCTCGCAATGTCAAACGACGTGACGGTGACCCTGCCCCGGGTCCAGGAGCGGATCCCGACCGTGGTGGTGGACGACGCACACGTCGTCTACCGGGTGCACAAGGGCGCCGCCGGCAACACCAGCCCGGTGGCCGCGTTCAAACGGATGGTGACCCGCACGTCCGCGCCGAACGTCCGGGAGGTGCACGCGGTCCGCGGCGTCAGCTTCACCGCGTACCGCGGCGAGGCGATCGGGCTGATCGGCACCAACGGCTCCGGCAAGTCGACCCTGCTGCGCGCCATCGCCGGGCTGCTGCCGGTGGAGCGGGGCGCGGTCTACACGCAGGGCCAGCCGTCGCTGCTCGGGGTGAACGCCGCCCTGCTCAACGACCTGCCAGGTGAGCGCAACGTCACGCTCGGCTGCCTGGCCATGGGCATGTCCCCGGCCGAGGTGCAGCGCAAGCTCCCGGAGATCATCGAGTTCTCCGGGATCAACCAGCGCGGCGACTTCGCCTCGCTACCGATGCGCACGTACTCGTCCGGCATGTCGGCCCGGCTGCGCTTCTCCATCGCCGCGGCCAAGCAACACGACGTGCTGCTGATCGACGAGGCTCTTGCCACCGGCGACAAGGCGTTCCGCAAGCGCAGCGAGCAGCGGGTGCGGGAGCTGCGGGAGGACGCCGGCACGGTGTTCCTGGTGAGCCACCAGCTCTCCTCCGTACGGGACACGTGCGAACGGACAATCTGGCTGGAGTCAGGCGTAATCCGGATGGATGGGCCGACCGCAGAGGTGCTACGGGCCTACGAGGCATTCACGAACGCCAAGTAGAATTCGGGTGAACGTACGGTGCCCTGCGGCGCCGCGCGGACCGCGTTGCCACGTTGGGGCGACGCGGTTCGCGCGTTAAGGTTCATCCCGCCGCCGTGTTGGCGGAACCTTCCGTTCACGCACCGCTGACCCATGCATCCCGAGAGCGAGGACCGGCAATGACGCAGGACCAGACCACCGACCCGGGCACCACACCGGAACACCCGGCACCGTGGCGGCCCTCGCGGACGGTGGCCGTGGTGCTGGCCGGCGGCACCGGCACCCGGCTCGGCCTCGGCATCCCCAAGCAGCTGCTGAAGATCGCCGGCAAGCCGATCATCGAGCACACGCTGGCCGTCTTCGAGGGCGCGCCGGAGATCGACGAGATCATCGTGCTGATGGCCGCCGGTCACGTCACCGAGGCGCAGCAGATTGTCAGCAAGGCCGGCTTCCGCAAGGTCACCAAGGTGATCGAGGGCGGTGACACCCGCAACGCCACCACCCGCATCGCCCTGGACGCGGTGGGCGACGAGGACTGCAACATCCTCTTCCACGACGCGGTGCGGCCCCTGCTCAGCGGCCGGATCGTCCGGGAGTGCGTGAACGCCCTGTGGACGTACTCGGCGGTCGACGTGGCCATCGCGTCGGCCGACACGATCATCCAGGTCGACGAGAACGAGTGCATCACCGACATCCCGGTGCGCGCCACGCTGCGCCGCGGCCAGACCCCACAGGCCTTCCGCTCCGGCACCATCCGCGAGGCGTACCGGCGGGCCGAGGGCGACCCGAACTTCGCCGCCACCGACGACTGCGGCGTGGTGCTGCGCTACCTGCCCGGCACCCCGATCAAGGTGATCGACGGCTCGGACGAGAACATCAAGGTCACCCACCCAGTCGACGTGCACCTGGCGGACAAGCTGTTCCAGCTGGCCGCTGCCCAGGTGCCCCGGCTCACCGACCACCGCGCCTACAGCGAGGAGGTCACCGGCCGCACGATCGTCGTCTTCGGCGGCAGCTACGGAATCGGCCACGACCTGACCGATCTGGCCCGCCGCCACGGCGCCCAGGTCTTCCCGTTCAGCCGCTCCAGCACCGGCACCCACGTGGAGCGGCCCGAGGACGTCGAGGCCGCGCTGAAGACCGCCTTCGACGCCACCGGCCGGATCGACCATGTCGTGGTCACCGCCGGGATCCTGGAGAAGGGCGCGCTGACCGAGATGGACGAGGAGACCATCGACCGGGTGCTCCAGGTCAACTTCGTCGGCCCGGTGACCGTAGCCCGGCAGGCCCTGCCCTACCTCCAGCACACCAAGGGCCAGCTGCTGCTCTACACTTCCAGCTCGTACACCCGGGGCCGGGCGGACTACGCGCTCTACTCGGCCACCAAGGCCGCCCTGGTCAACCTCACCCAGGCGCTGTCGGACGAGTGGGCCGAGCTCGGCGTACGGGTGAACATCATCAACCCGGAACGGACCGCCACCCCCATGCGGACCAAGGCGTTCGGCACGGAGCCCGAGCACACCCTGCTCGCTGCCGAGACCGTCGCCCAGGCATCACTGGACGTGCTGATCTCGGATCTCACCGGCCAGGTGATCGACGTACGCCGGCCCCCCGGCGAGACGCCGGCCGCCACGGTGCCCACCCAGACCGACCGTTCAGCGAGCACCACCACCGTCGGCTGACCGGCCGACGACAACCGCGAGTCAACCTCGAAGGCGACACCGAGATGCGTGGTGACCTGGTCAGGAAATTGGCCGCCCGGGGCCTGGCCACCGGTGGGGCGGTCCTGGCGTTCCTCGTGGTCGCGCTCACCGGCGCGACCACCTGGGGGCTCGGCCTGGCGATGGCCGCGCTCGCCGCCACGGTCTGGGAGCGGCGGGTACGCCCGGGTGCCGACAGCGCCGCGGAGACCACGCTGATCGCGGCCGGGGTCCTGGTCGGCTACGCCCGGCAGCTCGACGCCGGCTTCGACCCGGCCCTGGCCGCCACCGCCCTGGTGCTGCTGGGCATGGTGCTGCTCACGGGCCCGCTGCGAGAGGCCGGGAACCGGGAGATCCGCGCCGCGAACCTGCCGGTACGCACCTGGGTGCCGCGGGTCGCCGCCCGCCTCTCCGACGCCGTGGCGGGGCTGCTCGCCGTGCTGGCCCTGGCCGCCCTGGCGGGCCTGCCCGCCGCCGTCGCCCTGGTGGCGAGCCTGCTGGTGGGCGCAGCCGCCGGTGCGGTCGCCCTCGACCTGGCCCGGCGACGGTTCCGGCCGGCCGCCGGCGGGTCGGCGGTCACCCGGGCGCTCCGCCGGCACCAGCCCGAGTTCGTGCTGCACTTCTCCGCCCCGCCCGGATCGGAGTACCAGGTCACCATGTGGCTGCCGTACCTCGAACGGATCGGCCGGCCGTTCGTGGTGATGGTGCGGGAGCCGGAGTCCCTGCCCGCCATCGCGGCGGCCACCACCGCCCCCGTGCTCTACTGCCCCACCCTGCGGAACATGGACGAGGTGCTGGTGCCGAGCCTGCGGGTGGCGTTCTACGTCAACCACGGCGCGAAGAACAGCCACTGCATCCGCTTCACGCAGCTCACCCATGTGCAGTTGCACCACGGCGACAGCGACAAGTCCCCCAGCGCCAACCCGGTCTCGGCGCTCTTCGACCGGATCTTCGTCGCCGGCGAGGCGGCCATCGACCGGTACGCCCGGGCCGGGGTGGAGATCCCGGCCGAGAAGTTCGTGGTGGTCGGCCGCCCGCAGGTCGAGGCGATCGAGGTACGCAGCCAGCCGGCGCGCGGGCTGGCGAACCCGACGGTGCTCTACACCCCCACCTGGACCGGGCACCACGCCGACACCGACTACTGCTCGCTGCCGGTGGCCGGGACGCTGCTGCGGCGGCTGCTCGACCGGGGCGCCACGGTGATCCTGCGGGCCCACCCCTACACCTCGCAGAACCCGGCCTCGGCCCGGCAGCTGGGGCGGTTGCACGAGTTGCTCGCCGCCGACCGGGCCCGCACCGGCCGGCAGCACCTGTTCGGCGCCGCGGCGAGCCGGCTGACCCTGGCCGAGTCCGTGAACCGGGCGGACGCGCTGGTCTCCGACGTCTCCGGGGTGGTCTCCGACTGGCTGTACTCGGGCAAGCCGTACGCGGTGACCGACATGGGTGCCGACGGCGACCGGTTCACCGAACGGTTCCCCCTCGCCGCGTCCGGCTACGTGCTGCGCCGGGACATGGCCGACCTGGACGACGTGCTGACCCGGTTGCTCGACACCGACCCGCTCGCCGAGGCCCGCTGGGCGACCCGGCGGCGCTACCTGGGCGACTTCCCCGCCGAGTCGTACGCCGAGGCATTCCTGGCCGCCGCCCGCCGCGAGCTGGACCCGGCCTGGACCCCGCCGACGCCCCGCTTCGCGACCGGTACGCCGCTCTCCTCCGCCACCTGAACGACGAGCCCGGACGGGTGCGCCGGCATGGCGCCCCGGCTACCCTGACGGCGTGAGTACCCGCGACGTACCGGCGCGGATCGGTGACCTGCCACCGATCGGGCGACCGGCCAACAGCGCCCTGATGGAGGCCGGCGTCACGACGCTGGCCCAGGTGGCCACGCACCGCCGCCGCGACCTGTTGGCCATGCACGGGGTCGGGCCGAGGGCGGTCGACATCCTGGCCGCCGCGCTGGCCGAGCACGGTCTGACCTTCGCCGACTGACGGACGCCGACGAACACGTCGCACCTGCGAGGGTCGCGACGCCGGCGGGTCAGCGCCAGGGGTCGAGCAGGGCCAGCACGGCCGCCGGATCCTCCACGTGGGCGTTGTGACCGAGCCCGGGCAGAGTGGCCACGGGTACGCCGTACTCCTTGAGCTGGGCGTCGGAGACCATCGGGTCGTGCTCGCCACGGGCCAGCACGACCGGTACGTCGATCGCGGCCAGCAGGGCGGTCAGGTCGGGCTCGCCGACAGCGAACGCGACCGGGTCCATCGCCAGCCGCCACCGGCCGTCCACCTGTCGCAGCCCGGCGTCGACCGCGGGTTGGTCGGGGGCGAGGAGCCCGGCCAGGCCGGCGACGCGCAGGTACCGTCGGGCCGCCTCGTCCCGGGTGACGAACCAGGTGACCGGGCGGGCCGCGAGGTCAGCGGCGCGGGCCAGTTCCTCCGGGGACCAGACCGCCTTGATGCCGAGCCCGACCACCGCGTCGACCACCACACCCCGGCTCGCGGCGGCCAGCGCCAAGCCGACCACCCCGCCGAGCGAGTGGCCCAGCACCACCACCCGGTCACCGGCGCCCAGGCTCCCGGCGACCCGGTCGGCGAGACCGGTGAACGAGTATTCCGGCAGCGGGGGCGAAGCGCCGTGGCCGGCCAGATCCGGGGCCAGCCACCGCCCGGGCCACCGCTGTTCGAGCAGCGGCGCCCAGGGCAGCCACACGTCGCCGGTGACGCCCATCCCGTGCAGGAGCAGCAGGACAGACCGGCCGGCCCGGTCACCTGATTCGTCGGCCATGCGCGCAGTCTGCCAGTGCCCGGAGGCGGCGGCGAGACCGGCGACCGGCACACGACACCGGGTGATGCTCCGGGATCCCGCCCGTCGCTGACGTGTGTCCCGGGTGCCGACGCGGGACGGCGAGGGCGCCCGGACCGTGCGGTCCGGGCGCCCTCGTCGTTTCGATCAGGAGGAGCTGCCGGTCAGGAGGAGTAGCCGCGGGTGGCTGCCCAGTTGGCCAGGTCGATGGCGCTCATCCAGTAGGAGTAGTACGACGGGTCGGCCGAGTCGGCGATCTTCACCTGCCGGCCCTCGTCCTCGTAGCCCACCACGGCGATGTAGTGACCGCCGGGGAAGGAGTGCCAGCCGCCGTCGGTGTCGGTGGCGCTGCCGGCGACGTTCACCACGACGGCCCGTCCGTCACTGACGGCCGCCACGACGTCGGTCTGGAGCTGGTCCATCTGGGCCGGGGTGGCCGAGCCGCCACGGATCATGGTGGTCTCGTACGGGCCGTCCTTGACCGTGGCGTTGAGTACGCGGGTGGTGTCCTCGGCCGAGTTGGTGCCGGCGTACGTGGTGCCGAGCTGGGTGGCCAGGGTGTCCTGGTCGCGGTCGATGCCGGCGGCGCTGAGCGCGTTCCGCACGGCGGCCGGGCCGCAGTAGTAGCCGGTCGTCTGGGCCTGGTAGTCGTAGTCGAGGACCTTCGACGCCGGCGGCTTCGGTGTCGCCTTCTTGCTGGTCACGTCCGGGTCCGGCGCGGCCGAGCTGGCCTGCGGGGACGGCGACGCGGCGGCGCTGGCCGGTGCCGCCTCGCTGGCCGGGGCGGCGCTGCTCGGCGCGGCGGTCGACGGGTCCGCCACGACCCGGGCGTCGCCGCGGGATGCGGCGGTGTCGCTTCGCAGCTCGGCGACGGCGGTCGGGGTGTGCGCGGTGGCCGGGCCGTCCTCGGCGCTGGCGAGCAGGGCACCGCCGCCGGTCGCGAGTACGAGCGCGGCGGCCGATGCGGCGACGACCTGGTACGGACGTTCGGTGGCCAGCCGGCGGAGCTGACGCTTGACGGTGTGCTTCACGGAATCCTCCACGGGGCTCAGGGGTGAGCGGCGCACCGGCTCCGGCGGTCAGGTCGGCACGGGTACCGACGACCACCCGAGTACGCGGATGGGCCGTTCAACGGGATGCGCCCGGGACACCGGGCGGCGGCGGTGGGCCGGATCAGCTCGCGGCCACCGGGCCGGCGAGCGCGGGCACCGCAGTGCCGTGGAGGCGGGGGAACAACGGGGGGATAGCAGAGTGCTGCACGAGGTTGGAACTCCTTCCAACACCGCCGACCGGGTTAGCTGACGGATTCGGGCGGGAAGATCGCCCTACCGCGGGCCGAGGCTCGCGGATTCACCCCAGTGGTGCAGTGGGTCCCCGGTTCGCGATAACTCGCGATTGAGCGGGTCGATGCGGCGTCGCCTTTTGCGATCGGTTACCGCACCGGACGGGCCGACACTACTGGTCGGTCATGCCCGTGCCAACCCTCCCTGAGCTGCTTAAACATGATCCAGCTCGGTTATTTTCGGGTATTCGTCAAGTGTCGTCGCTCAATGGGATTCCGGGTGAAACGGGCGCCTGGGGGCAACAACCGGACCGTCCGCCGGCAATGGCGCGGACATTGCGGCAGCGATCGACCCGACTGCGCCCAGTGACCGTTTCTCCACGGGACGTGACCGGGCTCACGGAATCATCGGGCCCCGTGCGGCCGATCAGCCCACCCGGGCCGGCCGCCAGCGCAGGCGTACGGCCGGGCGGCCTACACCCACCCGGTGGGGCGCCGGCAGCCGGTTCGGCCGGAGCCGCTCGCCGGCGGCGTACGCCTCGGCGGAGAGGGCACGGGCCGCCTCGGCGGCAAGCTCGGCCGCCCGCCACGCGTCGCGCTCGCGCTCGGCAGCCGCCCGATAGACGGCCAGGCGACCGTCGCGTACCACCCGGGCGAGTACGATCTCCTGCTCGGCCGGGTGCCGCCGGGGGTCCCAGCCCGCCCGGCGGGCGAGCACGTCGCTGAGCTGCCGGGCCGACAGGTCCCCGCGCCAGTGCGCGGCCATCGCGGCGTGGTGCAGCCAACGCTCCCGGGCGGCGTACTCGGCGGGGGTGCGGGGCGTACGGGGGGTGGGCAGCGCGGCACCGCTCGTGAGCCGCCGGGCCGCGGACTCCGCCTCGTCGTACCCGGCCCAGGCGCGGTCGAGTTCAGCCTGGGCGGCGCGCCACGCGTCGCGCCGCCGTCGGGCGTTCTGCGCGGCGCCGGTCGCCGCCACCGCCACCTCACCGGCGTAGCGGCGCAGGTCGGCCGCGGCGGTCGCGACGGGGTCCTCGACCTGGCCGGTGGGTTCATTGTCCCGCCGGGCCGGCTCGGGTCGGGCGACCAGGGCGGTGAGTACGCCCAGCGCAAGCACGAGCAGGACCGACCAGATGGCGGCGGCCCGGGGTACCTCGATCAGGAACTGGTAGACAACGCTCTCCATGGCGGTTCCTCATGGCAGGTGGTGCGGTGACGGTGGCCGCGCCGACGCCGGGTCGCCTGGTGGCGAGGCCACGGACCCGGTCGGGCGGTGAAAGGTGCATCGGATGGGACGGCGCCCGTGACAGGGCCCGGTCGCAGCGGCCCGGTGCGGGCGTCCAGCCGGCGTGGGCGGCGCGACGGTGGCGGACCGGGACGACCGTGGGGCGGGCGTCCGGTACCGCCGGGCAACGGGCGGTGGACTCAGGCGCGGGGCGGAGCGCGAGCGGTGTCGGCGCCCTGGACGGCCGCGGCGGGAGCGGACCCGACCGCAGCGGCGACGGCTCCGGCGGCGGGCAGTTGCGGCCGGGCGGGCACCGTCGGCAGCGTGCCAGGCACACCGCCCAGGTCGGCGCGGTCCCCAAGGTCGACCCCGCTCGGTGCCACGGCGTCGACCAACCCGCTCGCGGCGGCCAACTCCCACCCGCTGGGTGCCGGCGGCACCACCGCACCAGCCGGCGGGTGGACGGGCGCCCCCGTGGTGAACTGCCCGGCGGGGGCAAGCACTGCGGTGGACTGCCCGGCGGGGGCGGCCTGAGCGGGCATCGCCCAGGCCCCGATCGTGAACGCGGCGGCGACCGCGAAACCGGTCAGCAGCCGGGCGGCCCAGCGCGCCAGCCACCACAGAGGACGGGCGGACGCGACGGGAGGCACCACGCCACGCTACCGCCACGACCACCGGCCCGCACCGTCACCGGGCGTGTCGCACGGGGACTCACCGCCGGTCGGCGCGACTCGTCCCGCAGGTCACCGCCGGCCTGGCTCACCGTCCGCGATGGACGCCCGAACCATTCTCGGCGTACGTCGCCGGGCTCGTGTCATGCTGCGGGGCCCTCGGCCGGGGCACCGCGTTCGGCGGCGGCCCGCTCGACGTCACGGCCGGCGGTGAGCCATCCGGTGCGATGGCCCGCGGCGGCCCGCCCGCTGCCGTTCGGCGCGGTGCCAGCCGGCGCATCATCGGCTGCTCCACGTACCGGTGCAGCAGCGCGGCCAGCGCCAGGGTGAGCAGCAGGAAGCCGATCACCGCGATCGCGCCCCACCAGCCGGGCAGGCCCGTTCCCCAGTCGCCGGTGATCCGCAGGATCGTCATGATCACGAATACGTGCACCAGGTAGAAGGCGAACGAGACCTCACCGAGCCAGACCATCGGGCGGGACCGCAGCGGCGAGCGGCGCCCATGCACGTCGGCGTCCGCCGCCGCGGCGATGACCAGTACGTACGCCAATGAGAGCAGCGCCGCCCAGAGTTCGGCCCGGATCCACTGGGAGGCCACCACCCAGGTCGCGACGAAGATCAGGGCGGCCAGCGGCAGCCGCGGGCCGCGCCACCGGCCGCGCAGCATGAGTTCGGCGG